>CAYQOZ010000020.1:0-19289 GCA_964419355.1 uncultured Candidatus Cloacimonadota bacterium
AGATAAACTTTCATCAGGCGTTTACTTCTATAAACTTGTTGTCGATGGCGAAGCTATTGATACAAAAAAGATGATTTTGTTGAAGTAGATAATTTTCCCTTTTGTGAAATAGCATATAAGAAACCGCTCCGAAGGGAGCGGTTTTTTTTGTTATTTTGTAAGTGGATATTCAGTTTATTTGCTAATCCCTCGTTCAGCTTCTTTCACAAAATCAACAAATATTTGTTGATTAAAAGTTAGTTGCAATCCTTCAACTTTTTGAAGAGCTTGACTCACATTCAAACCAGAATTGTAGAAAATTTTATAGATATCTTTAATTGATTTTACTGCCTCTTTGGAGAAGCCGTGTCGTTGCAAACCAACTGCATTCAAGCCCATAGTTTTATAGGGAAATCCTTCCCCACGAGTGTAGGGTGGAATATCCTTTTTAATGCCAGATTTTCCACCGATAAAAGCATAAGTTCCAATTTTCACAAACTGATGAATTGCCACCATTCCACCCACAATTACATTATCGTGAATGTGAATATGACCGGCGAGATTTACCGCATTTGCCAGAATGATATTGCTTCCCAAAATGCAGTTGTGGGCAATATGAGTGTATGCCATCAAAAGGCAGTTATCGCCAATTTGAGTTGGCTCATCCATCGTGGCAGACCTATTTACGGTACAAAATTCGCGAAAGGTATTGTTGTTCCCAATTATTAATTTTGTTGGTCCGCCTTTATATTTTAAATCTTGGCAATCTGATCCAATAACAGCAGAATGAAAGAATTTGTTACTATTTCCAATTTTGGTATTTCCATCTAACACGACATTTGAGATGAGAGTGTTGTCATCCCCCAAAACTACATTTTCTCCAATTAGACAAAATGGTCCAATTTTGCAATTTTCTCCAATTATTGCTTTTGGATGAACGATAGCCGTTTGATGAATTTTTACCATAAAATAAAATACCCTCTCAAAATTTATTTTTTCATAACTTTTGCCAGAAAATCGCCTTCGCACACTTTCTCTTGCCCAACATACGCATCACCGTGCATTTTGGCAAGACCGCGTTTCATAGAAATCACTTTCAATTCAAAGCGTAATGTATCTCCCGGCAAAACTGGTTTGCGAAATTTTACATTATTAATAGATGCAAAATAGGCAACAAATTCATCGGGTTCATCAAGTGCATTTAGCAACATAATTCCACCAGTTTGAGCCATTGCTTCCACAATAAGAACGCCCGGCATTACTGGATGACCTGGAAAATGTCCTTGAAAAAAAGGTTCATTAATAGTAACATTTTTCAAACCGACAATACTCTCTCCCACATTGAATTCTACAATTTTATCAACCAATAAAAATGGATATCTATGTGGAAGAATTTTCTCAATTGCGTTAATATCGAAGACAACTTCACTCATTTTTTTCTTCTGATATATTTTTTGAAGTTCCTGCTTTTTATAAATTCTACGCAATTTTTTAACTAATTCCACATTGGTTTTATGTCCCGAACGAGCAGCCAAAATATGACCTTTAATTGGAACACCAAGTAAGGCAATATCACCAATTAAATCCACAACTTTATGACGGACAAATTCATTGTAATAACGAAGTGGAGTATGATTGAGAAGTCCATCAGAGCCAACAATGATTTCTCCATCATATCCGAATATTTTTTTTAGTTTGGAAATTTCTTTTTTGGAAATATCCGGATCTGCCACGACTAACGCATTTTTGAGCGAGCCACCTTTTATCAATCCTGATTCTTTCAAATAGATAATTTCGTGCAAGAAACAGAAAGTTCTGGCAGATGCAAATTCTTTTTCAAATTCTGCTAAAGAGGGAAGCCAAGTATATTGTGTTCCCAACGCTTTTTGTTTGTAATCCACCATAAAAGTAATTTTCAAATTATCGGCAGGAACAATCACAATATCCACATTATCTGCAGCAGAAGTGTAGGAAATTGCTTTATCGATTTCCATATATTCTCGTTCCGAATCTTGTTGCACAATTCCAATTTTTTTGAGAAGTTCCAAGAAAACTATCGCACTTCCATCAGCAACCGGCACTTCTGGTCCGTCAACTTCGATGCGGATATTATCAATATTCAAACCTTTTATAGCCGCGAGAACATGCTCGATAGTAGCCACTTTCGCATTTTTGATACCGATGGTTGTTCCGCGTGAGATATCTACTACATGATCGATGTCGGCAGGAATTTCTGGCTTTCCTTCCAAATCCGTTCTGATAAAAATAATTCCTTCATCTTTTTCGGCTGGATTAAAAGTAATTGTGGAAACTTTTCCATAATGAAGCCCTACGCCATTATAGCTTATTTTGCCTTTAATTGTCTGTTTAAATTCCTTCATCATTTATCCTTTTTTGTTGCCTTTTTACAAAATTTTATAATTTCTGGTAATCTCTTTTCTGAAGCGATAATTCTCTTCCTTAAATTTGCATCAATTGCCGGTGTTCCAAAAAATTTAGCATTTGCCGGAACATCTTTGGTTACGCCAGATTGTGCACCAATCATCGCACCGTCAGCAATTTTTAGATGACCAGCAACTCCAACCTGCCCAGCAATGTAAACTTGATTACCAATTTCAGTACCACCTGCTAATCCAGATTGAGCACATAAAATAGAGTGTTTTCCGATTTTGCAATTATGGCCAACTTGCACCAAATTATCTATTTTGGTGCCTTCTCCGATTACAGTCGTTCCGAGTGTAGATCTATCGATGGTACTATTTGCCCCGATTTCCACACTATTTTCGATAAGCACATTTCCAACTTGTGGAATTTTGTGCTGGATATTTTCGTGCAGAATATAGCCAAATCCATCAGCACCGATTACGCAACCTGCGTGCAAAATCACATTATTCCGCAAAATGCAGTCGTGATAAATTGTGGTATTCGGAAAAATGTGGCAATTATTTCCAATTTTGGAATTTTCTTTAATGACACAATTGCTTTCTATAATTGTATTATCACCTATTTCCACATTTTTTTCAAGCACGCTGTGATGTCCAATATTTACATTTTTCCCAATTTTGACAGTTTTTGCAATTTTAGCAGAATCAGCAATTTCACAAACCGATTTTTCAGATAGCTTTAACCAAGTTTCAACCAATTTCATAAAGTAAATATAAGGTTTTTTTACAAAAATTAGGTTTGTATTTGATTTTAACGAAACATCAAAATCAGTCGGCACAAAAATCAGTCCAGCTTTCGTCTGCAATAATTCCTGTTTGAGTTTATTATTTTCAAAAAAACATACCGATTTTGTATTTGCTTCAGCAAGTTCCGCCACATTATTCAATTCAAAATTATTTTTGAATTCTGTTTTTGCTTTGCTTTGAGAAGCAATTAATTTCGGTGTGAGAATTTTCGAAAAAACTTTCACGATTCTAATCTTCTACAGTTTTTGCCAATTCTTCAATTACTTGATCGGTGATATCTAAGCTAGGTTTTGCGTAAAGAATGCCACCAATTGAAACATCTAAAACAACGGTATAATCTTCATCTAATGCTATTTTTTCAATCACATTTTTCAATTTGATAAGAATTGGTTCTAAAAGTTCATTTTGTTTTTGATAAAATTTACCATTTTCACCGAAATATTCGACTACTTTTTGTTGTCTTGTTTGAGATAATTCTTGGATTTTATCTTCTGCTTCTTGCTTGCCAGATTCGGTTAGAATCATCTGTTTACTTTGATAATCATTAACCAATTCTTCGATTTGAATATCGATGTCTGTAATTTCTTGTTCCCATTTCTTCCGTTCTGTCATCAAAACGCCTTGAGCCTCTTGCGTGTCAGAACTTTTCATCATAATTTTGTCTGTGTCGATGTAAGCAATTTTCATCTCTGCAAAAAGAATACCGCCAAACAAAATTAACAATGCCATCGCGAGTAAGATTTTTTTCATTTGTGTTTCCTCCATTTTTTTTATGAACACAAGCCTATTCTTTTTGTGGCGTTATGGCGTCAATTAAAAAAACTCTGATTATTCACTAAAATAGATACCGAAAATTACTCAATAATGAACTAACAAAATATTGACATTGAAATATCTGAAAAGAAATTGACACAGCTTTTGAAAAAATGAATGGAGATTATATGCGTTATCTATCAATTATTACAGTGCTATTTATGGTGATTTTACTCAATGCAAATTCTATTGAAATTATTGAACAAAATCCTCAATATTTAATCCTTTCAATCAATACAAAAAATTATGACATATCTACTGATAATCAATATTCTCATCTAAATTTCACCAAATGGAATCATCCTGAATTAGTGGGAGCTCCAGCAATTCCCCATAAAAAAATCAATATCGCAATTCCACCTCAAGGAGATATAACAGTCTCAATTATTTCTAAGACAATTGATAATGTAAATTTGAAAAAACCAATTTCTCCCATTCCGCTAATTCAAAAAGGGGAATCTACTTACGATTATATCTATAAAATTGATGAAGATTTGTATAGGCAAACATCTGCATCGACAGTAAAAAAGGGCAAAGAATTTCGTTATCGAACTCATACTTTGGTGCCAATTACTATTTCGCCTTTCTCATATAATTTTGCTCAAAATACTTTGCAAATTGCATCAAAATTAGTTATCCGAATTGATATTTCTGGCGACATTTCTTATCGAAATAATATTGAAGATAGCTTTGAAAATATTTATGAAGATTTTATTACAAATTATGAAACTGCCAAATATTGGAAAAATATTCCCACAAAAACTTTCGAGAAAATGCCATTTGAAAATTCCACTTTTTGGTATAAGATTAAGGTTGAAGAGAACGGAATTTACAAACTTGATTGGGAAAATTTAGCTAAATTACCAGATTTTTGCAACCAACAAAGTGTGAGATTATTCACGATGGATCGAATTAGTAAAAATGATGGCTACAATTTTTCGCTTCAAGAAGTTCCTCTCTTTATCAAAAATATTGAAGATTCTGGGTTTGCCGAAAATAGTGAAATCTATTTTGAATATAAAAATAATGAGAACCAAAATTTCCTCCAATATACAAATCATAAAACTTATTGGCTCACTTTTGGCGGAGATTTTCAGGGTATTCCAAAACGAGAAAAAATTGTTTCAGAATTAAAATTAAAAGTTGAATTTTTCGAAAAATATAACCCGCAAAAAACGTCAAATAGAACTAATTTGGAATGCATAATTATCTATCCGACTAACGATGTTTTTTTTGAGCAAGCTCAAGAATTGGAATCACTACATTCAAATTTGAATTGTGAATTGAAAAATCAGGAAGATATTTTCGCTGAATATAGCGGCGGAAACGATGATCATTTGGCGATAAAACAATATCTTGAAGAAAAATTATCGGAAAATTCAAATCTGAAATATGTGATTTTAATGGGCTCGGGAACCAATAGTTGGAACACAACTTCTGATAAAAATAAAATAATGGTTTATGAAAGCGGTTCAAATATGAGTGATGATTTTTTTGTAGATTTTAGTGACAATGATTTACCCGAATTAACTATTGGTAGATTGCCAGCAAAAAATGATTTTGAGATGGATATTTTAATAGAGAAAATTAGACAATATTTGGAAGAACCAACTCCTGGATTTTGGCGAAATAAATTTTTGATGGTAGCTGACGATGAGAATAAAAGTGGTGGTTACGAAGGATTTGGTCTTATCAGTAATATGAACCACAGTCAAAAAATTCAGAATGTATCAGAGCTGATGAATAAATATATGATTATTGATAAAATTTTTGGATTTAAGCATGAATTTGACCCTTTCCAAAATAAACCAACCGCAACCGTAGAAATTGTGGAAGCGGTAAATGAAGGCAGATTAGCTTGGTTTTTTGTTGGTCATGGCGATGAAGATGTTTTGGGTGATGAAGATTATTTTAGGGGAACTTCTCATTTGGGAATGCTCAATAATTCTGAATATTTACCACTTTTTGTGGCTGCATCTTGCGATGTGGGAAGATTCGATAATTTAGAATACGATTGTCTGGCTGAGAGAATACTAAAATCAGAGAATGGAGGTTCAATTGTATCTTTGGCTTCAACACGCGGTAGTTATGGCAATCCAAACGAAACTTTGTTGAGCTCTTTTTTCGTTCAACTCTTTAATGAAAGAAAAAATATTGGAGATGCTTTACTGTATGCAAAATTAAATTCTGGAGCAACTATTTCTAATAGCATTCGTTACAATATTCTCGGCGACCCTATTTTGAATATTTTACCACCAGAAAATATCGGAAATATAACTGGAATTTCCGATAGCATTCAAGCACGTGAAACGGTAATAATTGAAGATGGTGAGGGCGATTTTGAAGATAATATTTCTGGGGTGGGAAAAATTAGAGTTTATGAATCGGAATACAATTTAACTTATACAAACCCTCATTATACAAATTTAGAAGATGAATATTATTCAGTAGAATATACTTTGGAAGGTAACAAAATTTACTTTTCAAATATTGATGTAGTTGACGGCAAATATAGCTCGCAATTCATTGTCCCCGATGATGTTCACGAAGGAGATGATGGGAAAATTATTAGCTATATTTTTAATGAACAAACTGATAATCTTAATTCTCTAATTCCTTTGCAAATTAGTGCTGACCCCATCGATATCACAAACGAAGAAGGACCTCAAGTGAATCTCTACCTCGATTCTAAAACATTTGCAGATGGAGATTATGTTTCGACAGATCCGCTTTTGTTAGCTGAAATCGAAGATGAAAATGGCATCAATATTTTGGGAACAGGTGGGCATCGAATTCTAATGATTGTCGATAACAACGATGATTTAATTGATGTTTCAGCAGGATTTATTTATGATACAAATTCTTGCACAAGAGGAGAACTGAGCTGGCCTATCCAAAACTTGGTAGAAGGTTCTCATTTTTTACAGCTAATAGTTTTCGATAACTTCAATAATCCTACCGTTGCCACAATTAATTTTATCAGCAGAAACTCTGGAAAAGTGGCGATTGAAAATTTGCTACCTTATCCAAATCCGATGAAAAATGGTGGACATTTTACCTTTATTATTACAGAAAATTCTGAAGTTAAAATTTCAATTTACACAATTTCTGGAAAGAAAATCAAAGTAATTGAAGCTGGAAATTTAATTTCTGGATTTAATAAAATTCATTGGAATGGTAGAGATAGCGTCGGTGATAAGATTGCCAATAATACCTATTTTTACAAAATCACCGCCAAGCAGGTTTCGAATAATCAGGTTACTGAAAAAATTGGAAAAGTTATTATTCTAAAATGAAAAAATGGGGTGGATGATGGGATTTGAACCCACGACAGCCGGAACCACAATCCGGTGCTCTACCGCTGAACTACATCCACCACAAAAAAAATGGCACGCCAAAAGGGACTTGAACCCCTGACCTACGGATTAGAAATCCGTTGCTCTATCCAGCTGAGCTATTGGCGCATTTATTTAAAGATTGAAATCGAAAAAAAAAATTAAGGTATCAATGTCAATAAAAACATTAAACTGTGATTTCAAAGAAATGAGAAACAGATATGTTACTCTACAAATAAATCAATAATTGACGAATAACCTATTCATTTATTTTGCAATTATCAAATCATACTATTTATTATCTTATTTTTATTTTTTTAAAATTTTCAAATCCAATTTTTTCTAACTCAATTTTTCCAAAATCTTCATGGTGGTAACAAGACAAAACTATTTCCCAAACCTTTTTATAGCCGACTTCATTTACTGAATTTTGGGTTAATTCAAAAAAGCTATTAAATCTTTCATCGTTTTAAATTTTACAAAGTGTACTCGCCAATGCATCCCAATATTTTTTATTTTGCATTAGTTTTTACCGTACCAGCTAGTAATGTCAAAATAGATGTCGATGAGTGAATCATCTAAAAGTTTAATGGTAATAATATCATATCTTTTATTTGCATGCATCATCATTTTTTGTTTTACAAATTCCCAATGTGTTCCACGTATGCCAAAGTGAATATCTAACAAAGCATATTCGCATTTTATACCCCATTCGGAAATAGTATTGTTTTTTGATGTTGTGTCGCAGATATCGTCCATCTTGTGAGCATTCTCAAAAGAGTTGTAAAATGGTTCTTTTTGGTCTGCCAAAATTTCAAGTTCGTTTTCTGTTAATTTTTTAGACATTTGTTTTTACGAGTTTTTTGCGGCACGATTTTTACGATATTAATTAGCATTGCTACCTCCTATATTTTGTAATATAAGAGAAAAATAAAAAAAAGAAACTTTATTTTATTCTTTGAGAGTAAAATAATTTTGTTATTTTTTTAATTCTTTAATTAATCCGATGAAAAATAATCATGTTAGTAGAACTAATTGGAGATACTCTTATCAATGACAAAATATATCACTAAGAGACTATAACTACGAAAATTACACTATTAACGAATGCATAAATAATATAAATAAACAAATAAAAAATGGCACTTTATCATTTATCTGTCAACATTCTCAAGTGTATTATTGACAGAAATCTCTATCTTTTTTTTTTGGTTGCCCTAAAATAATTAAAAAATAGATACGGAGGAGATATGAAAAATATCCGAAATATTGCTTTGGTTGGTGCGATTGGTGCCGGCAAAACAAGCTTAGCTGAACAAATGTTATACAATTCTAAAGCCACTACCAGACTTGGAAAAGTGGAAGATGGCAACACCGTGATGGATTATAGTCCAGAGGAAATCGAACGAAAATCTTCTGTTTCGCTTGGGCTAGCAAATTTTATGTGGAAACAAAATAAAATAAATATTTTAGATGCACCCGGTTTAGTAGATTTTAGCTCGGAGCAAATTTCTGCATCTATCGCAGCCGAAACTATTTTATTTGTTGCTAACGCCGCTACCGAATTTGATGTTACTTTAGAAAAATCGCTGGAACTTTTGGCAGACAGACCAGTCGTGAAAGGAATGATTATAAACAGAATGGATAACGAAGGTGCAGATTTTCACAAAGCTCTGGAACGCATCAGAGAGAACACCGAAATCAACCCAACTCCAATTTTGATTCCAATTGGAAGCGAGCACAGATTTGAAGGCGTGATTGACATTGCCAAAGGTATTGCTTTCAAAAATGGAAAAGAGATAGAAATTCCTGCCGATATGAACGATCAAGTGGAAGAGAGTAGAATGGAATTGATGGAAGCTGTTGCCGAAAGCGATGATGACTTGTTGGAAAAATATTTTGAAGCAGGTTTACTCTCAAAAGAGGAGATGGCAAAAGGACTCAAAAGTGCTATAATAAATGGAAAATTGATTCCTGCATTTGCTACTTCTGCCACGCACGATATTGGCGTGATTGATTTGATGAATGCAATTGTGGAATATCTACCTTCTCCCGCTGATAGAAATGAAATTGAAATTTTGAAAAACAATAAATCTGAGATTATCAAATTGAGTGAAGACGGTAATCTTTTTGCCTATGTTTTCAAATCATTCTCCGATCAAAATGTTGGTGATATGGTTTTTATTCGTGTTTTTTCTGGCTCATTAACCAGCGCTACTGATGTTTTCATACCAGAAAAAGATAGCAAAGACAGAATTGGTTCAATGTATTTTGTGGTTGGAAAAAATCGCAAAGATACTGATGTAATCAAGGCAGGAGATATCGGCGGATTGGTAAAAATGAAAGTTGCCCGAAGTTTTAATACGATTGTTCCGTTGCATTCTCCTCTCAGATTCAGACAAATTAGTTTGCCGACACCTGTTTTTTGGCAATCAATTAGTGCTATAAATCAGCACGATGAAGATAAAATTGGAACTGCACTTTCCAAACTTTTAGATGAAGATCCAACTTTGAGCATCAATATGAATCAAGAAACTTCGGAAAATGTGTTAGCGGGATTGGGCGGACAACAAATAAACTTACTGAAAAGTAGATTGAAATCTCGTTTCAAAATTGAAGCGGATCTTAAGACTCCAAAAGTTCATTACAAAGAGACGCTTTCTGGAAAAGCAGATGTGAGCTACAAACACAAAAAACAATCGGGTGGAAAAGGACAATATGGTGAAGTTTATTTCCGCGTGAAACCACTTCCTCGCGGAAAAGGCTTTGAATTTATCAATTCAGTAGTTGGCGGTAGAATTCCTACCAAATTTATTCCAGCTATTGAGAAGGGTTTGAAAGAAGTTATTGGCAAAGGAATTATCTCAGGAAATCAGATTGTAGATATCTGTGTCGATGTATATGATGGAACTTTTCACGATGTAGATTCTTCTGAAATGGCTTTCAAAATTGCATCTTGGAATGCACTGAAAAAAGCATTTGAAACTGCTAAACCAATTTTGTTAGAGCCAGTTCATAAGGTTCAAATAATCATTCCAAATGAATATATGGGCGATGTGATGGGAGATATTTCTACCAGAAGAGGAAAAATTCAAGGAATGGAACAAAAAGGGAAAAAACAAATTCTCAATGCGGAAATGCCCTTAGCAGAGCTGATGGGATACTATCCAGCACTCAAATCTCTAACTCAAGGAAGAGGAAAATTTACGCAAGAATTTTCACATTTTGAAAAAGTTCCAGGTGATGTTGCTGCCAAAGTTATTGCAGAAGCAAATAAAAAAGATGATTAATTTTTGATATTATTTTTCTCGGAGGCGAAATGTCTGGTCATAATAAATGGAGTTCCATAAAACATAAAAAAGGTGCAGCTGATGCTAAACGCGGTAAATTATTTACCAAACTCGTAAAAGAAATTTCCGTCGCCGCCAGAGAAAGTGGTGGCAATTCGGAAATGAATCCGCGATTAAGATTGGCAATTGCAAATGCCAAAAATGCGAATATGCCCAGCAGTAACATCGAAAAAGCTATCAAAAAAGGAACAGGTGAATTGGACGGCGTAAACTACGAAAATCATAATTATGAAGGTTATGGACACGGCGGAATTGCTGTCTTCATCGAAACTTTGACGGATAATAGCCAACGCACAGTTGCAGAAATTAGGCACGCTTTTTCCAAGCACGAAGGTCATCTTGCTGAATCGGGTTCGGTTGCTTGGATGTTCGACCAAAAAGGTCTCATCGTGATACAAAAAAATGAACTGGATGAAGATGAAGTTATGATGGCTGCTTTAGATGCTGGTGCAGAAGATTTTTTTACAGAAGATGGAAATTTTGAAATTACAACAGAATACTCACAACTGCATGCAGTTCATGAAAAATTAGAGAAAGCGGGCTACAGAATTGAGAAAGCGGAGTTGGTTAGAATTCCGCAAAATACGGTAAATGCAGATGATTTTGCCACGAGCGTATTACGATTATTAGACGATTTGGAAGACCTTGATGATGTGCAAAAAGTTTATGCAAATTACGAAATTTCAGATGAAGTATTGGAAAAAATATCGGAAGAATAAAATTTTTATACGGTGAAATTAATTGATAATTTTAGGTATTGATCCCGGAAGCTATAATGTTGGATACGGAATTTTACAAATCGAAAAAAGAAAAATAGTTGCTGCCGGATGCAATTCAATAATGGTTGGAAAATCCATCTCTTTAGATGAAAGGCTTGTTAAAATTCATGCTGAAATGCAAAAAATAATATATGAATATAAACCAAATGTTTCGGCTGTTGAAACAATTTTCTACGGTAAGAATATTCGTTCTGCTTTCACATTAGGGCACGCCAGAGGTGTGATTTTACTTTCACTCGCACAAGCCAATATCAAAGCAAATGAATACTCTCCACGTGAAGTGAAAAAAGCAGTTGTAGGAAACGGAAATGCTACCAAAGAACAAGTTAAATATATGGTGCAACAAATTTTGAATATAGATCTTTCCAAAAAAAGTGAAGATGCTACTGATGCATTAGCAATCGCTCTTTGCGAATATAATAAAAATAAATTTTTCATAAAATGAAATTGGAGTAAATTATGATAGCTTTTTTAAATGGAAAATTAATATTAAAAAATCCAGAAAATGCAGTCGTAGATTGCAATGGAGTGGGTTATGAAATTAAAATTCCTCTCAGCACTTACGATAAATTACCCGAAATTGGAGAAAATCTCAGCATATTTATTTACTACTCTTTCAATGAAAATGACGGAGCAAGACTTTATGGTTTTTTTGCGAAAGAAGAAAAACAGCTATTTAAACAATTGATAAATGTTTCTAAAATCGGACCAAAAACAGCTTTGACTATTCTATCAGGTTTAGCAGTTCATGACTTAATTGGAGCAATTCAAACGGGAGATATCTCTTTGCTCTCCACAATTTCAGGAATTGGTAAAAAATCGGCTGAAAGGTTAGTGATAGAGCTCAAAGATAGAGTCGGAAATATCAATCTGGGAAAAATATTTTCAGATTCAAATTTAGATAAAAATGACCAAATAATAGACGCAGAATCTGCACTCACAACTTTAGGTTACAAAAAATATGAGATAAGAAAAGTGCTTTCCAATTTAACAAAAGAAAAATCTTATAACACTTCTGAACTTCTCATAAAAGACGCTATAAAATCATTGTATAAAAAGAGATAACAAAAATATGGATTTAAGAAAAGAAGCCTATAAAATAATTTCAAAAGTTCTTATAAAAAATTATTTTTCTGATAAATTATTGGATCAAATGTCGAAAAAATTAAAATCTGCTGGAGAAAATGCAGACCTATTTTATTTTTTGGTAAAAGGTGTAATAAAAATGCAGAAAAATCTTGATTATATCGCCACTTTTCATACCGATAAAAATAAATTTTCCAAGACAGATAGCAGAATAAAATATCTAATTTATTTGGGAATTTATCAGTTGCGTTTTGCAGATTCAATTCCCGAACACGCCGCCGTAAACGAAACTGTAAAGCTTGCTAAAAGTTTTTTTAGTGCAACAATTGCAAATTTTATTAATGCAGTTCTTCGCTCTTATCTGCGTAATCCAAATGTGAAATATCCCGAAAATACAGCGGAAAGATTGGCTTTCCAATATTCGTTTTCTCTACCAATGATTGAAAAATGGATTGAATATTGGGGTGCAGAAAAAACGGAAAAACTTTGTGTTTATTATAATTCAGTGCCAAAATTGCATATCAGAATTAATGAAATTCAGACTACCAAAAAAGAGCTGTTGAATTATTTTCAGACAGAGAATATCAATTGCGAAGAGAGCGATGCTATCGAAAGCATTATCTATTCTGATGATGCCAGAAAAATATTAAATGACCCTCTTTTTAGGAAAGGATTGTATTCGATTCAAGATGCATCTTCAGCCTTGGTTGTGAAATTATTATCACCCCAAAAAGATGAATCAATTTTGGATCTTTTTGCGGCTCCGGGTGGAAAAACTACTTACATTTCTGAAATCATGAAAAATACTGGCGAGGTGATTGCCGTTGATAAATTCCCACACAAAATAAAAATAATGAAGAAAACTTTGAAACGATTAGACATCTCAAATGTTAGTCTTAAACCAATTGATGCATTTCAGTTTGGCCCTGTTGCACCAGCCTTCGATCGCGTTCTTTTGGATGTTCCTTGTTCTGGTTGGGGTGTTTTTCAAAAAAAAGCAGAACTACGATGGCAGAAAAATCAAGATATTGAGCAACTACTCAAACTTCAAACAAAAGTGCTAAAACACGGTGCAAAATTCGTGAAACCAGATGGTTACCTTGTTTATAGCACCTGCACCTTGAACAAACAGGAAAATGAAAATATGATTAATAATTTTTTGCAACATAATAAAAATTTCAAGTTAGCTTCGGCAGAAAATTATGTAAAAAAAGAGTTTACTGAAAATGGATTTCTAAAGACTCTACCGTTCAAACACAAAATGGATGGTACTTTTGCGGCAAAACTGCAAAGAATAGAATAGGAGATTGAGATGAAAAAATTCTTACCATATCTTATCGCTTCGGGAATTTTAATTTTGATATTTATAATTGCCTTTTTTGGCATTGATTTTGTAATGAGAATTGCAGTTGGACATAAAAATGAAGTGGAAGTGCCAAACCTCGAAAATATGCAATTTGATGTTGCCAGAAAACAGTGTAAAAAAATGAAGTTGTTCGTTCGATTAGAACAAAAAGTTTATTCTGATTCAATTCCACGAGGTTATATTATTTCTCAAAAGCCAAAACACGGGCTTAAAACAAAAAAAAATCGAACAATTGAAGTAATTGCCAGTTTAGGACAAACGATGGTCAGAATTCCATATTTGGATAACCTCACGGTTTTGCAGGCAAAATTAAAGTTGCAAAATGCCGGATTACAAATGGGTGAAAAAATAAGCCGTTTCTCAGATGAAGTGAAAAAAGGTCATATCATATTTTCTCGACCGATGGCGGATGAAATGATTTCCAAAAATGGCAACGTAAATGTCGTGGTCAGTATGGGGAAATTTGAAAGTCCAGAAAACGAAAATAGATGGATAGATCTGCTGGAAAAATAAGAAAATATCTTTTCTTTAGAAATTCAATTATTCCACCATTTAAATTTGATAAAAACTTATTCTATAACAGATTTTAAACAAATTTAAAATAAATATTTAATATCGAAAACTCCAATAAAAAATATTTTTTTATCATCACAAATTTAAACCTGAACTGCAAGACTGCTAACTCATTGTAACACAACAAAATAAGAATACATTAAATTAACTTATAAAAACTGCAAAATATTTCATAACTTTATACAAATAAAAAGGTTGACACATATCCGCATAAAAATGTTATTGTGCATCATTCGTAGAGATGAAAATTGAAAAAATTTTTTACAAAATATAAGGAGTAAAACTATGGCAGAAATAAAATATACTGCTGACAATATCAAGGTTCTAAAGGGTCTTGAGGCAGTGCGAAAGCGTCCCGCAATGTATATTGGCGGCACAACGGAAAGAGGCCTGCATCACCTTGTT
This sequence comes from uncultured Candidatus Cloacimonadota bacterium, assembly GCA_964419355.1. Lineage (GTDB taxonomy): Bacteria > Cloacimonadota > Cloacimonadia > Cloacimonadales > TCS61 > TCS61. The sequence goes on from CAYQOZ010000020.1 coordinate 14,878, forward strand.
TATGAAGTCGTCGATAATAGTATTGATGAAGCACTTGGCGGTCATTGTGATTTGATTAAAATCGTACTTCACACTGATGGTAGCGTATCGGTAGAAGATAATGGTAGAGGTATTCCAATCGAAATCCATGAGAGCGAAAAAGTCCCAGCCGTCCAAGTGGTGATGACAGTATTGCATGCTGGTGGTAAATTTGATGATGATTCTTACAAGGTTTCCGGCGGTTTGCACGGGGTAGGTGTTTCGGTGGTAAATGCACTTGCCAAACGACTTGATGTGGAAATCTATAAAAATGGAAAAATTTATCATCAATATTATGAGAGAGGAATTCCAAAAAAGAAGTTGGAAATAATTGGTAAAACCGAAAAAAGTGGTACAAAAGTAAGCTTTACCCCCGATGGTACAATATTTGAAATTTTGGATTTTAGCTTCGATTATCTTTCTACTCGTTTGAGAGAATTAGCATTTCTAAATAGTGGCATCAATATTCATTTGACGGATGAAAATACCGGCAAGGAACACAATTTTAAATATGATGGTGGCATTAAATCTTTTGTGCAATATTTGAATGAAAATAAAAAAGTTCTGTTTGAAGAGCCAATTTATATCAAAGGAAGCAAAGATGGAACGGAGTTTGAAGTTGCTATCCAATATAACGAAGGTTTCCAAGAGAACATCAATAGTTTTGCGAATAACATTCATACAATTGAAGGAGGAACGCATCTTAGTGGATTTAAAGCCGCTCTCACACGAGCCGTCAACGCCTACATCAAAAGTGCCAGTTTATTAAAAAATGAAAAAGTCTCGCCTTCTGGAAGTGATATTAGAGAGGGATTGACTGCTGTGGTTAGTGTGAAATTGGCGGATCCTCAATTTGAAGGACAAACAAAAACCAAACTTCAAAATAGTGAAATTGATGGGATTATTAGTTCCAGCGTTTATGAAAAGCTAAATGAGTTTTTGGAAGAAAATCCTAAAGTAGCAAAACACATTGCCAGTAAAGCAATATTGGGTGCTCGCTCGCGAGAAGCAGCACGAAAAGCTCGCGAACTCACCAGACGTAAATCCGTTCTCGATAGTGGCAGTCTTCCCGGTAAATTGGCGGATTGTTCTATCCAAGATCCTTCTCAAACAGAAATATTTTTGGTGGAAGGTGATTCTGCGGGTGGTTCTGCAAAGATGGGTCGCGACCGAACTTTCCAAGCAATTTTGGCGTTGTGGGGAAAAATGCTCAATACGGAAAAAGCCAGAATTGACAAAGTATTGAACAACGATAAAATCCAACCTATAATTTTGGCGTTGGGTGCCGGAATTGGTGAGGAATTTGACATCTCAAAATTGCGTTATAATAAAGTTGTAATTATGGCAGATGCTGATGTTGACGGTCAGCACATCGCTACTTTGTTGCTCACTTTCTTCTTTCGTTATATGCGTCCACTTGTGGAAAATGGACATGTCTATATTGCACGACCTCCACTATTTTTGATTCAAAAGGGAAGAGCAAAGAAATATGTTTATACAGAAAGTGAAAGAGATAAAGTAATGAAAGGTATGGGCGGACGCGGACTCCACGTTCAGCGTTACAAAGGTTTGGGCGAAATGAATGCCGACCAATTGTGGGAAACAACTTTGGATCCAGATAAGAGAATCCTTACCGCTGTACGAATTGATGATGCTATTGAAGCCGATAGAATGTTCACAATTTTGATGGGTGACGAAGTTGAGCCACGCCGTAAATTTATTCAAGATAATGCAAAATACATAAATATAGATGAGATTTCATAAATAAAGGGGAAAAATATGATTCACGATAGATCAAGAATAGAATTAATAGAAATTGAAGATGTGCTACAACAATCCTACTTGGCGTATTCGATGAGTGTGATTGTTTCCAGGGCATTACCCGATGTTCGAGATGGTCTCAAACCTTCTCAAAGAAGAATTTTGTATGCTATGAATCAGCTAAATTTGGCACCCGGAAAAGGTTATAGAAAATGTGCAAAAATTGCAGGTGATACTTCTGGTAACTTCCATCCACACGGTGAGCAAGTGGTTTATCCTACGATGGTTAGAATGGCTCAACCATGGAGTTTGAGATATATGCTTGTTGATGGTCAGGGTAATTTTGGTTCTCAAGATGGAGATCCACCCGCCGCAATGCGTTATACAGAAGCAAGATTGCAAAAAGAAGCCATCGATTTGATGGACGACCTCGATAAAGAGACCGTTAACTTCCGTCCAAATTATGACGATACGCGTAAAGAACCATCTGTATTCCCAGCAAAATTTCCAAATTTATTGGTTAACGGCTCTTCTGGAATTGCGGTTGGAATGGCTACAAATATTGCTCCTCACAATATCGAAGAAGTTTGTGATAGCATAATTGCTTATGTAGATAATCCCGAAATGGAACCACTTGATTTCCTAAAATATATCAAAGGTCCAGATTTCCCAACAGGTGGTTATATTATTGGTAAAAAAGGTATTAGAGATTATTTTGAGACTGGTCGTGGTCGAGTAATCATGCGCGGTAAAGCTTCCATTGAAAGAAAACAAAATGGTGCAGATATGATTGTGATTACAGAACTTCCATACATGCTCAATAAAACTCTTCTAATTGATAAAATAGTTTCAACTGTTAAATCAAGGCGAATTGAGGGAATTAGCGATGTCCGTGATGAATCTGGTCGTCAAGGAATGCGTCTTGTTATTGTCATCAAGAGAAACTACGAAGCGGAGACAGTTCTGCAAAAATTATACAAATACACACAATTGCAAAGCAGTTTTAGCGTGAATTGTCGCGCTTTGGTAAATGGCGAGCCAAAAGTCTTAAATGTCAAAGACTTAGTTGTAAATTATGTTGATTTTCGCCATGAAATTGTAACTCGAAGAACAAAATTTGAACTTGATAAAGCAGAAAAAAGAATGCACATTTTGGAAGGTTATAGAATTGCACTCGATAATATTGATGCAATTATAAAAACAATTAGAGCTTCCAAAACAACCGAAGAAGCTTCAAAAAATCTTCAAGAAAAATTTAAGTTATCGGAAATTCAAGCAAAAGCAATTTTGGAAATGCGCTTGCAAAAACTTACCGGTTTGGAAAGAGATAAAGTCGAAAACGAATATAACCAAATCGTGAAAACAGTGAAAAAACTTCAGAAAATTTTGGCAAATCGTGGACTTCGAATGGATATAATCAAAAGAGAAGTAAATGAGATAAAAAAGAAATATCAAGATTTGCGTAGAACCACAATTTTGGAAGGCTCGGCAGATATTGATACAGAAGATATGATTGCCGACGAAGAGATGGTGGTTACTATTTCTCATCAAGGTTATATCAAACGTCTTCCAATTCGCACTTATCGAACACAACTAAAAGGTGGAAAAGGACTTTCTGGCAGTAATCTGAAAGAAGAAGATTTCATAGAGAGCATTTTTGTTGCTTCTACTCATGCCTATATTTTGTTCTTCACAGATTTTGGGAAATGTCATTGGCTCAAAGTTCATCGTATTCCAAAAGTTGGAAGATTGGCACGAGGAAAGGCTGTCGTGAATTTATTGCAAATGGACAAAGATGAAAAAATCGAAGCTTATGTAACTGTTCGAGATTTCGATTCACCACATTTTGTAACAATGGCAACCAAAAAAGGAAGAGTAAAAAAATCTGAATTGAAAGCTTTTTCACACCCACGCGTTTCTGGAATTATTGCTATAAAACTCGTAGATGGTGATCAACTCATTGATGCCAAAATAACCGAAGGTGGTAACGATATTCTGTTGGCAACCAGCAACGGATATGCCAATCGTTTCCATGAAACAGATTGTCGCCCGATGGGTAGAAATTCTCAAGGTGTGAAAGGAATTACTTTGCGAAAAGATGATAAAGTAGTGGCGATGGTAATCATCAAACGAGAAGGAACACTCCTTGCTATCAGCGAAAATGGTTTTGGAAAAAGAACAAAAATTAGTGGATACAATGTTACAAAACGCGGTTCAAAAGGTGTGATAACATTGAAAACCACCAAGCGAAATGGTAAATTAATTTCACTTTTGGAAGTCGTCGATAATGACGATTTGATGATAGTTACCAGAAATGGAATGATTATCAGGCAAGCAATTGATCGGGTTTCTATAATTGGTAGAAACACTCAAGGTGTGAAACTTATTTCGCTTAATAAAGATGATTATGTTTATGATATTGCCCGCATTTTTGCTGAAGATGAAGATGTGAAAATTGATGAGGAAACAGCAGAAATTGAAAATAGTGAAGTAACGGAACTTGAAGAAGAAATCGTGGAAGCAGAAGTTGTGGAAGCTTCCAATAATGATGAAAAAAAAGATAATTCAGGCGACGATGAACAAGCTGAGTTAGATTTCTAAGATTTGAGAAATAGAAAAAGTAGGGGTGAAAA
>CAYQOZ010000021.1:0-18917 GCA_964419355.1 uncultured Candidatus Cloacimonadota bacterium
AGTAGTTGGAAGCTACCACATGCACGCCCGTAAGGCGAGAAAAGATAACACTTTTGCCTACATTCGGATTTCCCACTAAAAGAATTTTTTTCATGATATTTTTTCTACTCCTATTTTGCTAGCCATACCTTGTCCAATGGCAATTTTCGTATGACCAACCTGAATGGTAATAGGACCGCGTAACATCTGGACAGAAATTACTTTTATTTCCAATCCGACGCGAATTCCCAAAGATTCTGCTTTAATAATAAAATTTGAACCACCTGTTAAGTTCGTAATTGTGGCAACCTGACCTTGTTTCATAGTATGAAGAGTTCCCTTGTTTTTTATGTTCATTTTATAATGTCCTTTTTTAAATTTTGATTTTACAATTCAATCTCATTAATTGATTATTTAAGATAAGGCTACTTAATTTAGAGCAACACTATTTTCTACAATTTTTGCACAAACCGCGTGCACCAAGATTATATTCAGAAATTTTGAAATTTTCTTTTTCTGCCAATTCTGCCACAAGCTTGGCAATCTCTTCAAAGCCTGATTCTGTAATTTTACCACAACCATTACAAATAAAATGAAGATGATTTTCATGTCCGTAAATATGCTCATAAATATCTTTTGATTCACAGCGAAGAGATTGTTTTATCAATCCAGATTCTACCAAAAGAGGAATGGTTCGGTAAATCGTTGCACGAGATACATTTTTGTGCTTTTTCTTGATTTGCTCATAAAGATCATCTACATTAAAATGTTCATGATTTTCAAAAACTGCCTGCATAATTACCAAGCGCGGTTTAGTCATTTTTAAGTTTTTTGACTTTAAATAATCTCCATAAAGTTCCGTCTCTTTTTTCATCTACAAACTCCTTTTCATTTAGCGGGATGCAAATGGTTCTCAATTGCAAAATACGTCAAGAAGTTTTTTGTTTTTCTTTGTAAAGTATAGTAAGTTTTAATCTCACCGCAGAAAATGCAAAAATGAAGATTAATAATTACGAATTAAAAACTATTTATTTTTGGGAAATTTATTGGTTAATTCTGCTTGTTTTTGCACAGATTAAATTAAGTTTTTTCCTGTTTTCAGAATTATCAATATAAACACGCCATTCTGAAATAAGATTATTCTTAACCTTCGCTGTCCAAATGGCTGCTCCATCCAATGGTTTGTATAAACAACTTGAATTACCCATAATTAACACAAAATTCTCCCTTGATTCAACAATTGAAAAATGATTCAAGTAATCTGGAAATTTCTTAAAAAAGTTACTCCATTCTTGGATTCCAAATTCTTTTGCATTACTATTATTGCTATGAATTCGATTAGTGCTGTCTATAAAAATATAATCATCTGACATTAATTCTGAAAGAGTGCTAATATCTCTATTGTTAATACATTCATTGAATTGTAAAACAATCAATTTTGGATCTTTTTCATTCATATTTTACCTTTATTTTTTCATTTGCTTTTTAAGGATTCGACATAATTCATATTGAACCACTGAAGTGGTTCTGTGGGTTACTACTAATGTTCTGTCGCTTCTTCTCTCATTTCAATAGTAAGCATTTTTTCATAGCTTCGGTTTTTCCATTCACATTTAGTTTATAGAAATAAACTCCCGAACTAACATTTTTTCCTGATTCGTCATCACCGTTCCAGATTATTGAATGTGTACCCTTGATAAATTCATTTTTTATTAAAGTTTTAATCTTTTGCCCTTTGATATTATAGACTGTAAGTTCGACTTCAGTGTTAGATTGCAAGGAGAAATTAATAGTCGTGGTTGGATTAAATGGGTTTGGGTAATTATTTAATAATCGTTGATTACAGATTTCAATATCGTTTTCCTCAGTCCCTACTTGAATCTCTTCATCTAAAGTGTAAACATTAAAGAGATTCATTTGGATATTAGAAATAAAAAGCAATTCTTCATTAGATTTCCTTAAAATATCAATAATAGGATAAGGTAGATTATTCTCCAACACAGTGCTGCCTGTGATACGATTAATTATTTTATATGAACTATTCCTAAAATATAAAACAAAATGATTACCTTGATTTGTTGTTACTTCTGTTGATGCTGTAATTTTATTCATTCCACTTTCGGTTTCTTCTCTTTCCCACAAAACTTCTGAAAAGTCACTCGAATAATTTATTAAATTAGCGATAGGTTCTTCGGGTCTTGTATATATTAAATGTCCATATGAATTTGAATTATAGAAGCCGTCTGTTAGAATAGTAAAATCTCTTTTATAAGAATCAATATTAGAAATTGTTTCAATACTTGCGGGTGTTATATTATCAAAAACTTTTATATAGTAATCCCAATAACTATAAGAAGCTTCACCACCTCCCCAATCGTGTACAAAACCCAATGATAAAAAATTATTATTGCTTTCAATGAATTGCAATTCTAAACCTACATTAGGTAAAACTTCCAGTAATTGTATTTCGTTTTGAGAGAAGTTGAACTTTGCTATGTATGATTTTTCATAACACCAAGGATCAACAGCATATCCTTCACACCAACCCTCATTATACCCAACAAAAATTTGGACATTTTCTTGTTGATTATTTACTTTAATAAAATTTACAGTCGGGTAGTCATTATCCCACCATCCCTCACAATCATTATCAAAATTAAATGAGATAATCTCTGAAAAAGTTTCCATTTCAAATATTCTTATCAATATTCGATTATGAAGCTGTGGATCAGACCAATAATCAAAATTAGAACAAGTAATTAAATATTCATTGCCATTAAAAGAGAATATTTTAATTTTCTCTAAATCTTCATTATCAAGCTTATCTACAGAAAAAGTATATAATGTATCCCCTTCACAGCCATAATTAACTATACGGAAAATGTCCTCGTTATTGAAACCAACAATCAACTCATCATTATTCAGAAGTTGGTAATTTATAAACTCATCGTTAGAATCAATTGTTGTAAATGTAAAATCTAAATTTAAAGCTATTTGTGAATATAACGAGGAATAAAGTATTACAATTGTTAACAGTATTTCTTTCTTCATTTCTCCTCCTAATTTTGTTGCTGCTAATGTTTGTGTCCTTGAACTTATTTATTATTTCACCTTTCTATCTCACCACCTAATAAAAGAATCTTTCTTTGTTGTAAAATTTTATTCTTTCATTCCATCTAAAACAATTTTTGCATCGGGGACATTTTCAAAAAAATCTGCAATAGTTTGGCAAGGGTAATCTCTGCAAAATCCACAGTTTTCTACATTTTCGTCAATCGCACATTTTCGCATATCGCATTCGTTACAATGTGAAAATTTTACACCATCCGTCATACAACCATTACAATTGATGTCTTTCGACAAAATGTTTGCACCGTAAGCGTCAGACCACAATTCGGCAGTTTGTTTGCGTAAGTTATCATCATCTTGTTGGGTGGCTTTGTATGCCAAGCAATTGGAACAGACAAGTCCACACGCACTAATAATTTTTTCCATTCTCCCCCCTTTCACAGGGGCAGAAAGTAACTTTAATTGATTGAGTCAAGATTTTTTTGTAAGAAAAATAACATTATTGAGATAGAAATTATTATTATTCCGCCAATAATACTGTAAATATCAAGAATTTCCTGCCAGATAATAAAACCAATAATTGCCACAAAAATAATATTTGCGTAGTTATAAATTGCAATTTCAGAAGCCGGTGCGAGTTTGTATGCATGCGTCAAACCAAACTGCCCAATCGCCGCAAAAATGCCCGTAAAAAAGAGTAACATTAATTGTTGAGAAGTGGGTTGAGTAAAGTGAATGAGCGTTGGAATTAGCATCAATACTGTATTCACAAACGAAAAAAAGAAAATAATAGTTTCTGGTCTTTCTTGCTTTCCTAAAAATCTAACAAATGTGTAGGCGGCAGCCGCAAATATGCTAGAAAAAAGTGCTACTGTTGCTGGCAAAACAGATAAATCAAATTTTGGTTTAATAATAAACATTGCCGCAATTAGAACAATTATTAGAGTTGGGATTTGATAATTTTTCAGTTTCTCTTTTAAGAAAATAACCGCAAATATTGTTAGAAAAAAAGGTGATAGTTTATTTATCATATTGGCATCAGCAAGTAGCATATTTGGGATAGCATAAAAGTATAAAACCATTCCAACAGATCCAATAATAGAACGATAGAAAAGAAGATTCCTACTATTTTTGTTTCCGAAAAGTTTGCTCCCATTCTGCTTACACACAAAATAAGCAACAATTAGTGAAATTGCATTGCGAAAGAATACTTTTTCGTAAACAGGCAAATCTCCTAACAATTTAACCAATGCCTGCATTACAGAAAATCCTGCAGCAGAAGATAGCATAAAGATAACTGCTTTGGACTTATCAGTCATAAATCTTGGGAAGATTTACCACTTTCTTCAACACAAACTGAGATACAATTTTAGATAAATTTAATCGATTTAAAAATAGTAGTGAATCCCACCCTGCGGGATATACATAATTATATTAAATTCGTCGTCAGCTTTTTGGAATACGAGAGGCCATTCAAATGAAATAATGATGTTTTTTGTTATACTATATTCCATTCCAATTCCTACTCCAACATTTATCAAAGTTTCTAAAGTGATTGCTTCATATTCATCTGTTACCGCAATATAATGGTAAGTCGTGTCTGACAACGCTTCTATCTGAAAATCTTTCATTTTGTCTTCAGTTTTGGAATAATACACACTACTTCCCGCAAGAAAGTAAAACATTGATTGTTTTCCACGATGAAGAGGTTTGTAGTAAGAAAAACCTATATTACCAATTAAATTTTTGGTATTTTCACCATATTCAAAAAATACTTCTGTCGTATATATGTTGGAAGATTCTGGGTTATATTCGTAAGTATAATTTTCGTCATAATAATAATAATCTTCATCATCATAGTCGCTATCTCCGTTATTAGCGAGTACCCCAAAAGCTATTTGGAAACCATAATTTTCATTCATTTGACGATAGGCAAATCCACTCCCGGAAATCATACCACCCGCAAAACCTAAACTGTGCTTAAATTCTTCTGCAGATAAACCAGCTACAAAAAAAATTACTGCAATTATCAAAATTACCTTTTTCATTTTTACCTCCCTATTTTTTTTCCGAAATGATAAGTTTAAAAATTGATTTATGAGATTTATTTCCAAAAACTATCTCGTTTTCACCTTCTTTGAGCAATATTTTTGATTTGTTTTCTCGTCCACCAATTCTTTTATTATTCACAAGCGTACCCAATTTGCTACCGCGGTCAATAAAAAAATAGCCATCTTTCTTTTTTCTGATAGCAAAGTGTGAACGTGAAATTGAGTAAGGTGGAGTTTCGAGTAAGCTCAAATCATTTTTGTGAAAAAGCAAATCTGTGCGGCGTCGGGAAAACCTACCTACATAAAAAGGAAGTTTTTCTATTTTCACAAAATCAAGATTGTTTAAAATTTCTTTTGCTTTTTTCGTTTCTGCATGCAATTTCATTATTACATTATCTGCTGTCTCGTTACTTGTATAACGTTTTAATTTGCCACGATTTTCCAATTGTTGTTCATAATGTCTGAGCTCTTCCGCCAAATCTTGCAATACTAATCTCACCACTCCCGATTCATCATTATCGTAAATCAAACCAAAAATTCTGGGATTTACAACATCAATTTCCGTATCTTCCACAGCTTTAGCAGAATAGCGACTGGGCTTCTCCAAAATGAAGCCAACTGAACCAATCACATCTCCGGCACCCAATTTAGCAAATACTTCATTATTTTTTTTAGATAATTCCACCGCTCCTTTTTTAATTATAAAAATATATTTTGAATAATCACCTTTTTGGGTAATATATTCATTTTTTTTGAAAATTTTTGTTTTGAGATTTAATTCTATCTCCATTTTGGGGGTGATTATTTTCTTTGCTTTTTCCACCGCTTCAATCTCCTTCTTATCCATTTTTCAAATCCAAATTTTGATGACTTATAATATTTTTTTCACCAATTTCTATCTGGAAAACATTCATTACACGAGCCACGCACTTTTTGTTCCACAACAGCATTTATATTGTTTGCCATAATTCAAACATTTCATTACACTTTTTATTTTACGACCAGCTTAATTTTCTGTGGAATAATTTCAATTTTAACTTTTTTCGGATTTTTTAATTTTGGAATTTCACCATCAAAATAAAGTGGAATTTCATTTTCGGAACTAACCTCAATTTTTTTGGCTCGTTTCGTTGTAACCTCCTCATAATTTAGATGTTTACCCGGAATTACAGTAGGAAGAAGTTTCAAGATTTTACGTCGATTTATGAACTTAATCATACAAATATCAAACAAGCCATCATCAATAATTGCATTTGGCGTAACCTGAAAACCGCCACCGCAAAAACGTCCATTTCCAACCGAAAACATCAAAAGTTCATCGCTTATCTTTTCGCTATCGAGTTTAATATTCATTTTATATGGTTTATTCGTGAAAAGTGCAAGAAGAATTGCAGAGTAATAACGGAGTAATCCATTCAACCATTTGATTTTATTCGCATTTATCGCCGCTTTTGCATCGAAACCAATGCCGAGAGAATTCATGAAATATGTTTCATCAAATTTGCCGATATCAACCATTTGCGTCTTGCCAATTTCCAAAAGATGAATCGCTTTTTCAATATTTTTGGGAATGTGAAAATATCTTGCGAAATCATTTCCGCCACCTTCTGGAATGATGGCAAAAACTATTTTTTCTTGCTTCCCCGATTGCATAATTCCATTAACTATTTCGTTGATTGTACCATCACCACCTACACCAGCAATTTTTTGATAGCCATTTTCAATTGCGTTTAAAGTCAGTTTGGTGGCATGCTTGGAAAATTTGGTCAATTCTATCTCGAAATCAATTTTATGCTCATTCAAAGATGTAACCAATTTACTTATTTTTTTTCCTGTTTTACCTCTACCGGCAGTTACATTTACAATAAAAAACCATTTTTCATTTTTCATAATATTTTGCCTCTTTCTATCTTTTATAATTTTTTTTTGGTCTGATTTTTTTAAGAATAAATACAAATTCACCTTTGGGAATATCTTGCGTCATAAACGAAAGTTCTTTCAAATTTCCCCAAAATATTTTTTCTTCTGGTTGCGTAAGTTTGTATGCAATTATACCTTGCCGCTGATCTCCCAAAATTTTCCTCATATCTCGCAAAATTTGTTTCAAACGATAAGGTGTTTCCAGAAAAATTAAATCATAGCTTTTGGGAAGTTTCCACAAAGCCTTAATGCGTTCTTCCGTATTGGCTGGCAGAAATCCATAATAGAGAAATTGCTCCATCGTGAGACCGCTAATCATCAAAGCCGTCATTATGGAAGAAACGCCGGGAATGGGAATTACGGGAATACCATTTTGATGACATTGCCAAACCAGATTATTGCCAGGATCAGCAAAAAGTGGAGTGCCCGCATCGCTGATGAGAGCGGCTGTTTCGCCGTTTTCTAATAAACGATTCAACAAAACGGCTGTCTGCATATTTTCATTGTGTTCATTCAAAGATTCCAAAGATTTTTTTATCCCGTAATTATGCAATATTCTGCTTCCAAATTTGAATTCTTCGCAAATCACAAAATCTACTTTTTTCAATATTTTTAAAGCTCGCAATGTTATATCATCAGAATTTCCGATGGGTGTGGCAACTACATATAATTTGTAATTAAAAGACATATTTCTCCTTTTTTGCCAAATAATCTTAATTTTTCACAATATTCACGCTTCACTATTTGAATTATCACATTTTCTGTCAAATATTTTTCTTGCTTAAATTAACAGTCGATTTTTTTTCGTAAATTGGTTGCAAATATTTGGAGGACGAAATGGAATTTACACATTTAGATAAAAATGGAAAAGCCAAAATGGTCGATGTTTCAGCGAAACCAAAAGTAAAAAGAACAGCATCAGCGTTTGGCAAAATATTTTTGCAGAAAGAGACAATAAAATTGATTGAAGATAACTTAATAAGAAAAGGTGATGTGCTCACAGTTGCCAAAATTGCGGCAATATCTGGAGCAAAACGCACTTCAGAAATCATCCCACTTTGCCACAATATCGCAATCGATAATATTGATGTAAACTTTCAAGTTTTGGAAGATGCAATTGAGATAAAAAGCATCGCAATTTGCGTCGACAAAACAGGCATCGAAATGGAAGCACTCACGGCTGTATCTATCGCAGCATTATCTATTTACGATATGTGCAAAGCGGTTGACAAAACGATGAAAATTAGTGAAATTACTTTAGTCGAGAAAAAAAAGAAAGGGCTAAAATGAAACGAAAATTCAAAATATTATCAATAAATATTTCCGAAGAAAAAGGCAAACAAAAAATACCAACAAAAAAAGTTTTCTTACGCAAAAAATACGGAATTGTGGGTGATGCTCACGCTGGAAATTGGCATCGCCAAATTTCGATGTTAGCAAATGAAGACATCGAAACGATGCGCGGAAAAGGAATTGAACTGAAATTTGGCGATTTCGCCGAAAATATTACCACCGAAAACATTGATTTATGCTCGCTTCCAATTGGCACAAAATTATTTTTGGGTAATGCAATTGTAGAAGTAACTCAGATTGGGAAAAAATGTCATCACGATTGCGAGATATTTCAAAAAATTGGCGATTGCGTGATGCCGCGTAAAGGAATTTTTGTTATCGTTTTGGAGGAAGGTGAAATATCAAATGAAAGTAACTGTTATTACTGTATCTGACCGTGCTTCGAAAGGAATTTACGAAGATATTTCCGGTCCAAAAATTGAAGAAATTTTGAAAGAAAATATTGAAAATATACAAATTGAAAAAATTATTGTTCCAGATGAAAAAAATGAAATTTTAGGTGCACTACAAAATGCCGAAGCAGATTTCATCATCACAACCGGTGGAACCGGAATTTCTAATCGAGATATAACGCCAGAAATTTGCGAAAATTTTTGCGATAAAAATCTGCCCGGAATTGCAGAGATTTTACGCTTTGAATCTTACAAAGAGACACCAATGGCAATGCTTTCTCGCGGTTATGCCGGCATGAAAAACCAGACAATAATCGTCAATTTTCCCGGTTCTGTAAAAGCTGTAGCACTCTGCACAAAAGTGATAATCCCAACAATGAAACACGCAATCAAAATGTTCAAAGGTGAAGGTCATTAAATTCGTGATTATAATTAAAAAATGGTATCTATTTTACAAGAAAAGAGAGCAATGATTTGACAAAGTTAAGATATTTTTTTTTTTGGCAAAATCGTATTATCGGAAATAATTAATTGGGAGATTTAATGAAGTATAGTTTTTTACTAATTTTGTTGGCTGTGGTAATTTCTCTTACTGGAAATTCAATATTTTCATTTGAAGAAATGCCCGTAAAATATTATGGGACTGATGTTTATGGATTAGGCATGGGAGAAACAGGCTCCGCTGATTTATTCAGAATAAATCCCAATTTTTCAAACCCTTCGATGTTAGCTTCCACAAATAAAGTTCTATTCTCCACAGCAGTTTCGTTGGGCTACATTTGGTATGAAGATTCTGAAAATAAATTCAGGGATGACACTTTAGATTTTCCCTATTTTTCTTTAGCCGTTCCTCTCAAAAATCATCGTTTGGGATTCTCCTTTAATTCAATTTCATCCGGTAATTTAGATGTAAAAACCGAAGAGATTTCTGTAACTGATTTTGGCGATACACTAAATTATACTTCAGGTAATCAAGTAATTTCAAATTTATACAGTGCAGATTTTATCTATTCATTAAAAAATAGATACCTAAACTTGGGAATTTCCCTAAACTATTATTTAGGTCATCGTTTCCAATCTTGGAACCTTGAATTTGAAGACGATGATTATGAAGATGCAGAATATAGACTTGAAAAGACATTTAAAAATCAAGGATTTTCAATCGGCATTAGTAAAAAAATAGGCGATTTTTCTTTTGGTAGTTCCTATTCATCTGCAGTAAAATTTGATGTATCAAAAATTTATGAATTTAATCACTATCCTTACGCAGATACATTGAATTTGGAAAACTTTGAAATTCCAGCGGAAATTTCTGGCGGATTGACTTACAAATTTCTTAATAAATACAAAGCCTCTTTTGGATTCAATTATGAAATGTGGGAAAATACAATTTTGTATGAAAAGAATTCTCTAAAGCTTGGTTTTGGAATCGGTTATGACCCTTTAAGCGGTTATGGAGAATGGTATAACCAAATTCCACTCAGAATTGGCGGTTATTTGCGAGAGCTTCCTTTTGAAAAAAATGAGCATAAAATTATGGAAAATGCTCTTACCTGTGGAATCGCTATTCCGCTAAAATCTCCAGACAAAAAAATTGAAATTTCAGTTAAATATTTGACTCGTGGAAATGTAGAAAAACATGATTTGGCAGATCGTTCTTTAATGCTTACAATCGGAGTTACTGGCTTTGATATTTTCAAGAAAAAATCAAGAAAAACTGCACCGCGAGATATTCCGAAAGCTAATAAAAAATATATTAGGTAAAATATGAATTTAAGTTGGTGCTACGATAAATCTGCGGAAAATTCTGTCATTGAACAAATTATTCAAAATAGAGATATAAAAAGTAATTTTTTCCAAACTTCGTTAAAAGATATTCCAGATTTTTCTTTGATGAAAGATCTAAAAAAAGCCGCCAAAAGAATTTTGCAAGCCGTGGAAAACAGAGAAAAAATCATGATTTATGGTCATGATGATGTTGATGGAATTACATCCACTTTCATACTTTATGACTTTTTAAAAAAAATCGGTTCGCAAAATCACTACTCTTACATTCCTAATAGACTTACCGACAATCACGGCATACAAAAGAAATTTATCAACAAATTAAAATATGATGATGTAGATTTGCTTATTGCCGTTGATGGTGGCGTTGTAGAATTTGAGGCTGTGAAATATTTACAAGAAAAAGTTTGTGATGTGATTATTACCGACCATCATATTATTCAAAAGACAGTTCCCAAAGCATTTGCGGTGGTCAATCCTAAACAGAAAAATTGCAAATTTCCTTTTGATATGATTGCTGGTGTCGGGGTTACCTATTTTTTGGTGCAACAAATGGCATCTCTTTTGAAATTTGAAGTTGATAAAAATTATCTCTTTTGGGTCGCTTGTGGAACAATTGCAGATAAAGTTCCTTTAGTTGGAATTAATCGAATTTTTGTGAAAGAAGTAATCAATAACTGGTTTAGTTTTGATTGCCAAAATATTAAAAATTTGGAACCCTATTTTATCTCTGCTTTTAAGACGCAACACAGAATAAAAATCATCCATTTTGTTACTCGTTTATTTTCTAATGGCAGAATAGCAGAAGGCAAAAACCTTCCTTTAGAATATCTACTTTCAACTGAAAATGATGTGAAAGAAGAGATAATTAAGGTTTTATTTTCGGAATTACATACTTATGAAGATCAGCTAAAAAAAGTGAAACAACACATCAATGAAATTGAAATTCCCGAAAATTCAAAATATTATATTTATGTTGATAATAATCATGCCATTTCAGTTGATTTTATGGGATTTAGTGCAAATATTATCTCGAAAAAAAACAGCATTCCAACCATCATTATTCAGGAAAATAATGGAATATTAAGAGGTGAAGCTCGTTGCCCAGATGGCTATAACCTTGTCGAAATGTTCTCATTTTGCCAAAATACTCTCATTCAATTTGGCGGTCATAAAAAAGCTGCCGGATTCACCATGAAAAAAGAAAATTTGGAATCATTCAAAGAAAAATTTGGAGAATTTATTTCCAAAAAAATAGCAGATAAAAGTTGTAGAAATTGCATAAATATTGATGCTAATATCAAAATAACTGACCTGCCAAAGTTGAAAGAATTTATCGATTTAGACCAAAATATTTTGCAACCATTTGGTCAGGGAAATCCTAATCCAGTTTTTTTGATAAAAAAATTCCAACCCAAACAAAATACTCACGAATTGAAAATAAAAGACAGACAAAAAGTATTAAATTGGGAAGATTATTATAGTGTTGTCGTTAGATTAAAAAATAATTTTTTGGAAATTCTTGATTATCGCCCACTCAATTATGCAATGTAAAATTAAGGAAATTAAATGAAAATTAATCATAAAATTTGTGATATTTGCGGAACTTGTGTAGCAGTTTGCCCTGCTGATGCGATTGTCGTTTCCGAATTTATAGTTAAAATAGATAATAGCAAATGCCTCGATTGTATGAATTGTTTAAAAGTTTGCCCAATTAAAGCAGTTGAAAAGAGTGAAAGATGATAAAAGAAAAATATGATATAATTGTGATCGGAGCAGGTCCAGCTGGAAGTGTCGCTGCCAGATTTGCAGCCGAAAATGGAGCATCCGTTTTAATTTTGGAGCGAGATCGCGAACCAGGAATTCCAGTGCGATGCGCAGAAGGCGTTTCGCACAATGGAATAAAACCTTTCATAGATATTGATAAACGCTGGATAGCTTCCCAAATCGATGTGGCAAAACTGCATGCACCTAATAGAGAAACCACTAGCATGCACAATAATGGAATCGGTTATGTTCTGGAACGAAGAATTTTTGATACTGCTCTTTGTGAAGTTGCAATTAAGCACGGTGCAGAACTTATCACAAAAGCTGACGCCATTGGATTCGGTTGGGAAAACAACAAAATTTCTAGTGTAAAATTTGAATGTTTTGGTAAACTTAAAGAAGTAAAATGTGATGTCGTTATTGCCGCTGATGGCGTGGAATCTCGCGTGGGAAGATGGGCAGGAATAAAAACAGATGTGAAGCTAAAAGACATTGATACTTGCGTACAATACACTTTGGCAGACATCGATATTGAAAAAGATACCTGCGAATTTTATTTTGGCACAAAAATTTCTCCCGGCGGATATATTTGGATATTCCCAAAATCGGATAATACTGCCAATGTCGGAATTGGAATTGCTGGACATCTTGCTCACAAAAAAGGACCAAAAGAATTTTTGGATGAATTTGTAGCAAAACGTTTTCCAAATTCCAAAATAACTTATACCATTTATGGTGGCGTAACTACCGCCGTTACATTAGATGAAATTGTGAAAGATAATATTATGCTGGTAGGAGATGCGGCTCGTCAGGTTGATCCAATAACCGGTGGCGGTATTGTGCAGGGAATGATTGCCGGAAGTATTGCAGGAAAAGTTGCCGCTGAAGCAGTAAAAAAAAGTAGATTCGATGAAAAATTCCTAAAAAAATATCGTAAAGAATGGAATAAAAAATTGGGTAATAGACAAAAAACAATGTATAAAATTAAAGAAATTTTTATGAATTATGATGATGAAAAATTTAATGATATTGTCGCTATTTGCCAGAAAATTCCACCTGAAAAATTCAACACAAAAACGCTCTTTACCGAAGCTGTGAAAGGTAATCCAAAATTGATTTTAGAAATTGCAAAGGCTTTTGTAACAAGCAAAATAAACCTGAAATGAGAGCTAAACAAAAAAGAGAATCTTTACGAAAAATCATTCATCTTGCTTTCCTAATTATTCCTTTTAGTTATCATTATCTATTCTCAAATCGCAAAACTTTTTTATTTTTTTTGGTGCCACTAACCATGTTGTCTTTAATAATTGATATTAGTCGTTTGAAGCATCCGACTATAAAAAGAATTTTCAACGATTTGGTAGGAATTTTGCTTCGTAAACACGAGCTTAATGATTTTACTGGAGCAACTTATATGATGATTTCATCAGTTTTTTGCGTTGCTCTTTTTCCTGCTGATATTGCTTTTATCTCACTTGCTTTTTTGGCAATTGGTGATACTTTGGCAGCAGTAATTGGTGTTCGTTTTGGAAAAAGAAAAATCCCAAAAACTGATAAAAGTGTGGAGGGAACTCTTGCTTGTTTTATCGGAACTTTTTTATTTGCTATATTTTTCATTAACTCGATAATCGCTCTAACAGGTGCTTTGGTGGCTTCGATTGCCGAAGTCTCCAAAATTTCTATTGACGATAATATCAAGATTCCAATTGCATCGGGCATCATGATGTCAGTCGTAAAATTATTAATCGAAATAAATTAATTTAGGACAAAAAAATGAAATTATCTTTCGTGATTCCTGTTTTGAATGAACATGATAGCTTGCAACAACTATATTCAGAAATTTTAAAAAATCTGGATAGCAACGATTATGAAATAATCTTCGTTGATGACGGTAGCACAGATAAAAGCTTTGATGTTATGCAAAAAATTGCAACAAAAAACGAAAATGTGAAGATAATGAAATTTCGCACAAATTTTGGAAAAGCGGATAGCTTAAATGCTGGATTTGAAGTTGCAACTGGAGACATTATTTTTACGATGGATGCCGATTTGCAGGATAATCCGCAAGAAATTTCCAACTTCTTAAAAAAGATTGATGAAGGCTACGATATTGTAACGGGTTGGAAAAAAAAGCGAAAAGACCCCATCAATAAAATTTGGCCTTCAAAAATATTTAATGCAGTTACATCATCAATTTTTAAATTGAAACTTCACGACTATAATTGTGGCTTCAAAG
Organism: uncultured Candidatus Cloacimonadota bacterium; assembly: GCA_964419355.1. Lineage (GTDB taxonomy): Bacteria > Cloacimonadota > Cloacimonadia > Cloacimonadales > TCS61 > TCS61. The sequence goes on from CAYQOZ010000021.1 coordinate 14,553, forward strand.
CATACAAAAAAGAGGTTATTGCAGAACTCGATATTTATGGAGAAATGCACAGATATATTCCGGCGTTAGCACACGCAAAAGGTTTCAAGATTGCAGAAATTCCGGTAGTTCATCGCAAACGAAAATTCGGGAAAACAAAATTTGGAACAGAACGCTATTTGCGTGGTTTTTTGGATTTGCTTACCGTAAAATTGGTTACAGGTTATATTCGTAGCCCATTATACCTTTTTGGTAGAATCGGTGCAACACTCAGTTTTATTGGATTTTTTATAGGATTATATCTTTCCATTCTTAAAATATTTTTCGGTGAAGCGTTGTATAATCGACCGCTCTTGTATCTCTCCACTTTACTGATAATTATTGGTTTACAATTCTTTTCGATTGGTCTTTTGGGTGAACTGATAATAAATCAAAATAGGAAAGCAAATCAAAAGCGAAATGTTTCAATTGAAAAGAAAGTTAATTTGTGATAAAGGAGGAATTGTGGCTAATCATCTCAGAAAATTAATTGAAAAAATGAGAGAAGAAAATTTGGATGACCTTGTTATTCAATCTTTTACAAATTCATATTATAAAATATTAGAGGGTGCAACCGGTAAAATAAAAGAATCTGAAATTGAACCACCATCTGAAGATAATCTAATCGATTATGAAAAAATTTCTGCGTCTAACTATCCACCCATTAATAAATTAGCAGTGATTAAATTGAATGGCGGATTGGGAACAAGTATGGGATTAAAAAAAGCAAAAACCCTACTTAAGATAAAAGGTAATGATAATTTTTTGGATATCATCGCCAAACAAATACTCCATTTACGCAAGGAGTCAAGAAAGAAAATTCCTCTATTATTTATGCACAGTTTTAATACCCAAAAAGATTCTCTTTTTTATTTGAGAAAATATAATGACCTCGCTCTCCCTAAAATACCTCTTGATTTTCTGCAGAATAAATTTCCAAAAATAAAACAAAATGACCTCTCTGCTTTTGAAAATGAAAATGATGAACTCACTTGGAATCCACCCGGACACGGTGAAATTTATATGGCGATGGAAATTTCTGGCGTATTGAATATACTCATCAAAAAAGGATATAAATATGCTTTTATCTCCAATTCTGATAATTTGGGTGCTGTGGTTGATGAGAAAATTTTATCCTATTTCGCCAAAAAGAAAATTCCATTTATGATGGAAGTGTGCAAAAGAACCGCAATGGATAAAAAAGGTGGACATCTGGCACAAACAAAAAAAGGTCAGCTTTTGTTGCGAGAAACTGCTCAATGTCCTGCAAATGAGATGAGCGAATTTCAAGATGTGCAAAAATATAAATTTTTCAATACTAATAATCTTTGGGTAAATTTGAAAGCTTTGAAACACAGATTATACGAAAAACACTATCATCTACCTTTATCATTAATTTTGAATTCCAAAGAAATTGACGGTGAAAAGATTTTCCAAATAGAGACCGCAATGGGCTCGGCAATTAATGTCTTTCAAAATTCCAAAGCAATTATTGTAAATCGAGATAGATTTATTCCGGTAAAAACTACAAATGATTTATTAGCTATTTGGAGCGATGCTTATGAATTGAAAGAAGATTATACTTTGAAGTGTCTAAATGCACCACACATAAAATTGAATGACAAATATTATAAACACATTTCCGACTTTGAAAAACATTTTAAAAAGGGAGTTCCCTCATTGAAAAAATGCAATAATCTCAAAATAGATGGAGATGTAAAATTTGGCAAAAATGTGGAAATTATTGGAAATGTTAAAATAGCTAAAGATATGAAGTTATCTAATATCGTATTGAAAAAAGATATTTAAAATTCCTTTATCAAATAATCGATATCATTTTCCATTTCGTCATAAGTATTTGCCAATATTTTTTTGAGTGCTTCTTTTTGAATTTGTCTCACTCTCTCTCTAGATAGCCCTAATTCTTTTCCAATTTGAGCAAAATTTTTTGCTTTTCCACCTTCCAAACCAAAATATTTTTTGACAATGTAAGCTTCACGAGAAGGAAGTTTATCTAAAGATTTTTCAATGCTATCTTCTACCTTTTCTCGGTAATATAAAGTTTTAGGATCAACAATGCTTTTATCCGCCAGAAAATCCGTGTAAGTTACTTCGTTAAAATGAGATGTATAAGTCACTTTATCCAAAGAAAATGTTTTTATTTTTTGTTTTTGAGCCTTTTGAATAGCTTCTTTGGTTAGATTTGTGTTTTTAATAATTTCTGAAGTGGTAGCTTTTCTCCCATTTTTTTTGAAAATATCTTTTTCTACTTTTCTTATTTTATTATTGATATTTGCTTTACTTAGCGGGGTGCGAATCACACTTGTTTTTTCCGCCAAAGCAAATAGTATCTTTTGCTTAATCCACCAAACTGCATAAGAGATAAGCTTATTGTGCTTGCTCGAATCAAACTTTTCGATAGCTCGAATCAAGCCCACATTTCCCTCGCTGATAAGCTCCGATAAAGTCAAGCCGCGATTTTGATATTTTGTAGCAATTTTTACCACAAATTTAAGATTTGATTGAATTAATTTTTCTTCTGCAATTTTATCACCATTTTGTGCTTTTTTTGCTAATTCAAGTTCCGCCTCTTTTGATAGTGGCTCAATGTCAGCAATGTCTTTCAAATAAATTTGTAGAGCTTCATCCTGAAATACATTTTCAGCCATTTAATTTTCCTTTATGGTCATCAATAAAATCCAGAAGTTCATCATTGCTCATTTGCAATTTTTTGCTAAAGGCAAGCACCATTTTCACTCCGGAAAGATTCATTCCCAATTCTTGAGTTAAGGTGATAATAATATAAATTTTATTTACATCATCACGGTTAAATAGTCGAGTATTATTAGCAGATCTTTGCGGTTTAATCAGCTCTTTTTTTTCATACATTCTAATCGTTTGGTCATGAAGATGAAGTTTTTTGGCGACTTCGCCAATTTTCATTAATTTCTTATTTTTCATTTTTTTATATTTTAGGAAGAACTTCTCGCGGATTAATCGCCTTTCCTTTCACACGATATTCAAAGTGTAAATGCGCTCCAGTAGCAATTCCTGTTTCTCCCACCGTAGCAATCGGCTGTCCTTTTTTCACAGTCTCTCCCAATCTTACAAAATTGGTTTCGTTATGTGCATAAACACTCATGATAAAATTTTCATGCTCGATAATTATCACATTTCCATAACCTCGTTGTGTTCCTACAAAAACAATTTTTCCGGGCAAGCAAGCATGAATAGGAGCTCCTTTTGAAGCCGCAATATCAATGCCGCGATGCGGTCTGCCGTTACGCATTCCAAATTCAGAAGTAACCTCTCCTTTCACCGGAACGAAAATTTTTTGTTTAGTTTTGTTATTTTTCTCAAGTTTTTTTTCTTTTGGCGTGGTTATCTGCTTTTCTTTCTTTCCGGCTTCCTGCTTTTGAGTAATTTGTTGTTTGGAAATTTCTTTTTTACTGGATTTCAGCATAATTCTGGAACCAGTTTTTACTTTATAGGAAACAAGATTATTAAATTCCAAGATATCGAAAACACTCACATCATACATCTTTGCAATACGCTGAATAGATTCATTCTGTTTAACAATATGATAACCAATTTTGGGAATTTTTCGTTTTGTAATAAATTCACTTTTTTTAATCTTTTTTGGATATAAATATAACTTTTGACCAACATAAATATTATCTTGTTTTAGGCTATTAAATAATTTTAATCTTTCTTTTGAAAGTGAATACTTTTCGCTAATAGATTGCAGATTCTCTCCTTTTTTTACAATGTGATAATCGGAAGAAGTAGTAAAATATTTTGGATTGGCAGACATTCCAAAAATTGTAGAAATCACAAAAATAGATATCAAAAAAAGGATTATTTTTTTCATAAATTCTTCTATTTTATTGTTAATAAAATTATTCCACCAATTGTCATAATTGTGCCAAGGATACTTTTCGGAGTAGCTGTTTCTCCGCCAAAAATGATGCCCATCAAAGCACCGAAAAGGGGAGATGTGAAAGCAATTGGCATCACTTTGCTGAGTGGTGCACCCTTCAAAGCAAAATAGAAACACAGCATTCCAATCGAACCGGCAACAATTCCACCGCCAATAATCATATATAAAAGTGCTTTTGAGCCAGCTTGTGGAATAGTTTTCCATTGTGGGAAGCTGATAATTCCCAAAATAATCAGTGCCACAAAAGTGCGAATAGTGATGCCAACATTTGGCGATAAATTACCTAAATGTAATCCTTTTTTTTCAAAATAGCCACCAACTCCCCAAGCTATTGCTGTCAAAATCGCGAAAATTTGTGCCTTCATTTTAAATCATCTCTCCGGCAAATTCTTCACCGTTTCGTACAA
>CAYQOZ010000022.1:0-17721 GCA_964419355.1 uncultured Candidatus Cloacimonadota bacterium
CGATTAAATTTTTTCCACATTTTTTGGGGAAGAGATAAAGGTGGTCTGAACTTGTTGAAACACCGCTTAACATCATTTCTAATAACCCAACTTGGGTGCTGATTTTCACAGCATCTTCATCAATTTCACGCCAGACTTCGTAGTGATTTATTAGCCAATCAAATAATTCTTGATTTTGCATTTTGGGAATATTACGCGTAAGAGATTGATACAAATGGTGATGAGTATTGACGAAACCGGGCAACACAACCATTTTGGAAGCATCGATAATTTCATCAAATTTACCGTTCAAATTATTTTTTCCGATTGAAATGATTTTATCGTTTTCGATTAAGATATGTCCACCATTCCACTCTTCCATTTTATCGTTCATGGTGGCAATATATTTTGGATTTTGAATTAAAGTTCTCATAAAATCTCCTTCAACATTTTATAGAAAAGTGAAATCGGAAAACCCATTACGTTAAAATAACAGCCCGTAATTTTTTTCACAAATTGGCTTCCAAAACCTTGAATTCCGTAAGCTCCAGCTTTATCGAACGGCTCATTTGTTTCGATGTAGTTTTCAATCTCTCTTGCCGAAAGAGGAGAAAATTCTACCTTTGTTTTTTCGTAATCTACGTAAATTTGATTTTTATATGAAATTGCAATTCCAGTGTAAACATAATGAAAATTATCGGAAAGTTCAGTTAAAAACTGGGCAGCTTGAAATTTGTCTTTTGGCTTTTCCAAAATACGTTTATCAGCAAAAACGATGGTGTCTGCCGCTACAATGAGATTGTCATTATTAACTTTATTACGCACGGCGAGTGCTTTGTTTCTTGCATGAAATTTCACCAATTTTATGGGATTTTGAAAAACCTTTTCTTCTTCAATGTTAGCTGGTAACTGCAACGCTTTGATGCCAACTAAATCGAAAATTTCTTTTCGGCGTGGTGAAGCAGAGGCAAGAATGACTTGCTTATTTTTTAATAATTTATGAATCATAATCTATAATTATCCTTTTAAAAAAATTGACCAAAAGAAAAAAAAATTCCAAAGATTTACTGTCAATAATAATTTAATTTAATCAATTATTTTAAACTTGAAATACTCAATAATCTTGACATCTAACGTTCATTAATGAATTTAACTCATAGGAGATTTGATGATTTTGGTTAATAATGATAAACTACCTTGGAAAGAGGGATTGACGATAGAAAAGTTGCTAAAAAATAATAACTTTATTATTCATCTTAGTATCGTAAAAATTAATGGAAAATTCATTCATAAAAATTCTTATTATACTCAATTAATAAATGATAACGACGATATCAAAATTATACATTTAATTGCCGGCGGATAAAATAGATTATTAGTATAAATAATATCAAAGGAATTCTAATCAGATGAAAAAACAAAAGAAATTTAATACAAGAATATTTAAGAAAACATATGATATTTTAAATAAACACAACATTCCATTCTGGTTGGAATCGGGAACTTTATTAGGAATAATCAGAGATAAAAAATCTATTCATAAACATAAATATATCGATATCGGAATTCATGGAGATAACTTTGATAAATTTATGCTTTTGAAAAAACAATTTTTCCCTTTTTATCGAATCAAACAGGTTATTGACCTTTCAAAAAGAGAATGGATTCCAAATGATTTTCCGAAAGCTGTCATCTTAAAAAATGTTGTAAAAAGTAAATATGCGGGACAGAAAATTAGGATTACATTTAAGTATAAAAAAGATGATAAACATATATGGGTAGATAAACGAAGTTGCAAATGGGTTAGTTCACATTTCTTTGAAAAATTAGATAAAATCAACATAAATGGAATGGATATTTGTGTGCCGGGAGATGTTGAAAATTATCTTAAAGCTCGTTATGGCGATTGGAAAGTGGTCAATAAAAATTGGCTTAGTAGTATTGATGACCATTCTATCGTTGATTCCAAAACAATTAGTAAAATTCCCAAAAAAGACAGAATCAGAAAATATACAAAAAAACCGATAAAACTAGAAGGAAAATACTATAATCGGATGAAGAGATTAATTTTATTTGCTATAAAAATTTTGGAAAAAAACAATATTCCGTATTGGTTAGATGAAGGAACTTTGCTCGGAATAATACGCGATGGAGACCTTTTACCTTGGGATCATGATGCAGATATGGGTATCCCCGGAGAGTATGCAGAAAAATTGTGGAAAATTAGATATAAATTTTTTCCTGTATTTTTCGTAGTGAAAAAAATGACATCAAGTTCTTGGACACCGGGAAAATACAGAAATGTAAAACTTAAACCACCATTTGAAAGAATAGCTGGAATTAATTTACATATCGACCTTTTCTTCAAATATAAAATTGATAACCGCCAACATTGGATAATTATGAATGCCTTAAAACATTCTGAAAGTAAATTTTTTGATAAATTGGAAACAATTATGTGGGAAGGCAAAGAGGTTAAAATTCCATCAAATGCAAAAGAATATCTTCGTTTGAATTATGGAAAATGGGAAGTTCCAGATCCAAATTTTGATGCCAGTATTGATAATGGCACAATTGCAGAAAAGGGATTTAGGTAATTTATGAGTAAGAAAAATCAGAGAATCAAAGAATACAATAAACAAATGTTTAGAGATTATAAAAAATCTATTAAACATGCCATTTTTGATGAAACTTTAACTCTTTACATATTAAGACCGATTGCTTTCATTTTTGTTAAGTTATTTTATCCAACTTCTATAACACCAAATCAAGTTTCTTTAATGACAACAATATCTGGATTAATTAGTGGATATTTTTTTTCACGCGGTGATGTCGTCAGTTTTGTAATTGCAGGCTCACTATATTTTTTAAGTATGGTTCTGGATTGTGTGGATGGAATGATTGCTCGTCTAAAAAATAGTGGAACTCCTGTTGGCAAAATCATTGATGGTTTTTCGGATTATATTGTGGGAATATCAGTTTATGTGGGAATGGGAATTGGCTTCGGGAAAGGATTAATCAATCTAAAATTTTTACCATTTAATTATTGGTGGTTTATAGTAATGGCAGCCATCAGTCATATCATCCATGCTATGTTAATTGATTATTACAGAGCAGAATTTATGGCTCATGGATTGGGTAAACAGAAATCAACTTGGGAAGAAAATAGAAAATTTGCAGAAGAACTTAATAAAATAAAGCATCAAAAAAATAAATTGTTTGAGAAAATACTAATCGCTGCCTACCTTGGATATTCACACTTACAATTATTTCAAATGGATAAAAAAGAAGAGTATAATAAATTAAAATACTTCAACTCAAATAAATTATTAATAAGATTATGGTTCTGGATTGGACCAACCGCCAGTGCTTTTATCGTTATTATTTCTGCTTTTTTATATAGACCAGCCATTTTCTTTGTTTTCACTATCGGAATTGCCAATATTTATATGGTTATTTTGTGGATAATTCAAGTGAGGGTAAATAAAAAAATCCTCATAAAAGAATTATAAGGATTTTTTTTAACAACTAATTTATTTAACTTCTTTTCAATTCGGCTTTCCAAACGAATAAAATCATTATTGCCGCGAACACAGCACCAAATATCCAAAAATAAAAAGCTGCATCCCAAGTGTAATTATCAATTAAATAACCTGTCCCCACACCCGTTAAACTTGCTCCTACATAACCGAATGCGTTAATGAAGCCTGTTACTGATGAAGCGGCTTTTCTGGACCCCAAATCTGCTGGTAAAGCAGCTACAAGAAGTATATGAGGGCCAAAGGTAAAGAACCCAATAAACAATAAAATAGCTAAGCTGACAACCCAATTCGCACCGGGAACAATTCGATAAAGATAACAGAATGCAGCTAATAATATTAACATAATAAATGCTATTGGTGCCCTACGATGTTTGAAAATATGATCTGATGCCCAACCTGCAAAGATAGCTCCTAAACCACCAGCTACAGGAAATGCAATAGCTTTATAGGCAGCCAGAGAAATTTCTGCACCTTGCTCTTCAAACATATAAGTTGGCGCCCAGCTCATAAAACCGTATCGAACAATATTCAACCCAAAAAGAGCAAATCCAGCAAACCAAACATAAGGATTTAACAAAGTTATTTTTAATGTCTCTTTAAAACCTATATGATGATCTTCTTTAATTTCATTACTATAAATGCCTTGTTCTTGCTCTTCCAAAGTTGGCAAGCCCACTTCTTCTGGGGCATTTCGCGCTCTAATATACCAATGAATTGCGATAGCAATACAGATTACAGCAGGTATAAAAAAGGTAAAACGCCAATCATAATATTTCGCAATAGTCCCGGCTAAGAACCATGAAAATGCTCCTCCAATGATATAACTTGTGCCAAGACGTCCAGAAATCTTTCCTCTTATTTTTTTGGGAAACCAATTTGCTTTTGTCTTTACGGTAGGACCCCAGCCCATCGACTGAACATAACCATTAAAACCCCAAAGAACTGCCATCAAAATTAATGAACCTGCAACAAACCCGAACATAATATTGAGTATTGCTGAAGAGATTAAACCAAATGTAATTATCCTTCTCGCATTGATTTTATCACCAAGTTGACCATTTATGAATTGCCCAATAGCGTATGCAAAGAAAAGACTGGTGAGCACAACACCCATATTGGTTTTGCTTAAGCCAAATTCACTCATAATCTCTGGCATTGCAATTGAGATATTTACGCGTAAAAGATAAAATGATGCATAAGTTATCCACATCATCCAGAACATTTTTTTCTGCCATTTTTTGATACTTAAATCAGTGTTTTTCATTTCTCTTCCTTTTTGGAATTATTAGTTCCATTTATTTTTTTTTTAATATTTGTGGATGATTGTGATGGATAATACGGAACAACAATAACTTTTCCACCAATACTCTCCATAACTTCACACGCTTCTTCAATAGCTTCATCAGTATGGCTTGTGCTCTCCATTAGAATATCCGGTTTAATCTTTTTTACATTAGGTAGCGGAGAATATGTCTCTTGTGCTACCACCAAATCCACATATTTAATTGCATTTGCCAAATCAAATCTCTCATCAAAAGAGATTATAGGTTTTAACTTTTTCTCCATTACAGCTTCATCTGTTAAGATTCCAACAACCAATTTGCCATCTTTTCCGGCAATCGCTTTGGCGTTCTCCATCATTTTTAGATGACCTTTATGAACGAGGTCAAGAACATAATACGAATATACAATTTTCATTTTTTACTTCTCCTTTATATTATTTTTGTTTTTTTAAGTGTTTAATTATTGCTTTCACAATTCTATCAGACGATTCCCCGTCTAATTTGTAGAGCATTTTGTCAATGTATTTATTACGAATTTCGACAAATGGATCTGGTTCATTGAAACATTTATTGAGAGCTTCTGGAAGTTCTTTTGGAGAATTTATATGATAACAAAAATCATAAAGGTCAGATTTCATATTTTGATCTAATCGTCTTTTGAACATCCTTTTCTCACTAATTCGATGCGATAATTTTTTCTTATAAAAATCGCAAATTACAACATGTTTTTGCAAAGCCATCATCTCATAAATAGTTGATGAAGCTTCGGTTAACATAATATCTGCAGCACGATATAATGGAACAATATTGTAATCTTCTGGCTCTACTATTTTCACTGTTGGAAAACGCTTTGCAATTTTTTTAATTAGTTTTTTTTGTTTATTAAAGTTCATTCCAGCAAAATTTCCTTTGAGATGTACCCATTGATGAAGCTTAATTATTAGATTATATTTTTGGGTTAGTTCTCCTAATTTAAATCCAAATATTTCAAAACTGCTCGGATAAAATGTGGGGGCGTATAAAATTGTTTTTTTATTTGAATCTAAACCAAAATTATTCAATAATTCGGTTTGCGTTCCAATTTCGCCATTAAATAGTGGGTCAATTTTGGCAAAACCAACAAGTTCTAAATCACAATTTATTCCATATTTTCTCAGTTGTTGTTCTCGGAAAGATCCCTCAATGAAGCGTAAATTTAATCTTTTATTATGGTCACGATAATAACTCGGTTTAATTCCAATTCCATGATAAATCATACAACAAATTGTGTTTGCACCACAAAAATCTTGAATTGGATATCTACTCCAACCACAAATAAAAACATCTGGATTTAACTCAATAATCAATTTCTTGCGGTTTTCTTCACTATCACCAATAATATACTTCCAATTATTTTTCCGAAAAATTTTCAGCGTTAATTCTCTCTCTTCAATATCAACATTGTGCGATGTGGAAAAATAGACATCAAATTCAGGATTTTCAATTAATAATTTTGCTACGGGTTCCATTTGTGGCAAATGATATAGGTGATAACAATCAATTATTACTTTAAATATTTTTCCCATTTTACCCCTATTTTTTCATAAGTTCATCAATTTTCACTTTAACTCGTTGAGCAGATTTTCCATCGAGTCCAGTAAAAAAATAGTTTCTATATTCTTTTAATTTACCTTTCATCTCGTCAGTTGGATTCAGTGCAGATTTTACAGCTGGAAGTAAATCTTTCGGTTTATACATTTTAGGGAAAGCACCTTCCAACCAATTTTTTGGATTAACAGAGACAGATTCCATTCCATCTGAATGTTTTAATTTTGATTCTGGTAAAACATAAATAATGCCAAATTTTCCTAACGCTAAAAACTCATTTATCACGCTCGAAGTATCGCTTATAAGTGTATCGGCTAAAAATAAATATGGATAAATGTCATAATCTTCCCTATCAATTAGAAAGACATCGCTGTATTTTTTAGCAAGTCTTTCGTAAAATCGGTGTTGAGAATGAGAAGCATATTTTCCACCCCAACTATAGGGATGCAATTTTATAATTAAATTGTATGTTGGCAACAAATCAGTGATACGAGACTGCACATATTTGATGCAACTCGGTTTATAAGAAGGTGCAAAAAGAACCGTTTTCTTTTGCGAATCAATTCCAATTTTTTTTATAAGTTTTTCGTTATTATAATGACCCTTCCAAAATAACGGATCGAGCTTTGGAATTCCTGTAAGATAAAAATTTGCAGTATTTTCCCAACCCAAACTTTTGATGTAATCGAACCAATATTGCCCCTCTAAAAAAACATGATAATGGTAATCTTTTTGCTTTTTTATATTTCTGATTCGCAGAGTTTTCGTGCCAACACCATGATCAAGATGAACTCTAATTACATCTCCGTAACGCTGAGGATTTTTGAGCACATCCCCACAAATTACGAGGTCAAAACCGCGAGTTTTGTTTGTAACTTTTAGCCCCATTTTTGTAAGCCGCTCTTCTATTTTGCTTTTTTGAGGAAGCAGAAAAATTCCTAAAAATCTTTTCTCATCTTTACCAACATAAAATTGAATATCATATTCAGAATCTTTTTTCATCACTTCATAAACGGGCTGCAAAGAGTTGAAATAATACTCTTTTTTCAAATCAAATAACACTTTTATCATTATCTAAAATATCCTTTTTTGAACTTTTCGTGGTAATGAATTTGAAATTTTCTAAACAAATTTAGTGGTTTTTTTCTGCTTTTCAGTTCATTATCTTCGATAATATTTTCTAAAATTCGTATCAAATTTTCGCTGATTTTACCATCTAATCTGGGATTTATTTCATTGATTTGCTCAATTCTTTTTTGATGAAATTCCTGTGAATTTTGCAAGCTTCTATCAATCGCATTACGCAGTTTTTCAGGCTCAGAAATATCAATTCCTTTATCTTTTCTGCTTTGCGTTTTAAAAGTAATCACAGGTTTATCTAAAATCATGAATTCATAAGCAACCGAAGAGGTATCGGTAATTAAAACATCTGAAATATGGAGATAAGGAGTGATATCATCATTCTTTATTATTCTAATATTATTAGAATTCATCGCATTGCTTTTAATGTTTTTGTTCATCAGCTCGTGAAATTTAAATATCCAAATTTCATCATTTTTAATTATTTTGGGAATAATTGGAATCAATGTTTCTGCAGACTGCATTTTTTTGCTGTGAGTTGGGGCAAAAAGGATGATTTTTTTATCTTTTGGAATTTGAAATTTTTCTTTCAAATTGATGACTGGATAGTTGAGAATGTAATCAATTTTAGACCAACCAGTTTCCTTAACTAAAAAATATTTGTATTTTTTTTGCAATTTCAAAAATCGTTTTGTTACAAATGGACCCGAAGTGCAATAAACATCAAAAAAATGGCGTATTTTATAGTGAGATGTTTTTTCAACTCCGATACCATGAAATATTTGCACTTTAATTCCTGGAATTCGATAATCAACAAAATTACCGGTAACAATCACAAAATTCGGTGAAAACTTGATTGCTTCAGAAATGGAAGTTAACAAATTTTGTTTTTGGGAATATTTTGTTCGAACTTTTTTTGCTGTAAAAATTGCAAATTCACGTTCTGTTTTTTCCAAATATTCGATAATCGGTTCAACGATTGGGATAGAATATTTTTTAGAAATGTAGAATAAAAATTTCACTTTTACTGAGTTGCAAACTGCATTTCATACAGTATTTTGTATTTTTCACAAGTTTTTAATAATTCTTCATGTTTACCAATTTCAATAATTTTACCATCATCCATCACGACAATTTTATCTGAAGAAAGAATGGTTGATAAACGGTGAGCAATCACAATCACAGTTCTATTTTTTGTGGCTTGTTCAATTGCTTTTTGCACTTTCATCTCCGCTTCAGAATCAAGAGCGCTGGTTGCTTCATCAAAAATTAAAATGGGAGGATTGCCAATGATGGCACGCGCAATGCAAAGTCGTTGCCGCTGTCCGCCAGAAAAATTGGAACCTTTTGCAGAAAGTTGAGCATCGTATTTTTGTGGTAATTTTTCGATGAATTCATCTGCAAAAGCAATTTTTGCAACACTCTTAATCTCGTCATCGCTAACTTCATTTAATGTTCCGTAACGGATATTTTCAGAAATTGTATCGCTAAATAGAATAGATTCTTGGGTTACCGTTCCCATTAAAGTTCGCAGGTTTTGCAGTTTGAAATTTTTCACATTTTCAGCATCAATCAAAATTTCACCAGAATCAACATCATACATTCTTGTTAATAGATTGATGAGAGTCGTTTTTCCCGAGCCACTATTTCCCACCAAAGCAATTTTTTCGCCTTTCATAATTGAAAGATTGATTTCTTTTAAAATTGGCTGGGAATTTTCGTAGGAAAAATTTACATTTTTAAATTTAATTTCATTTTCAAAAATGTTTTTATCGATTGGATTTTCGATTTCTACAATTTCTGAAGTTCTGTTGATAATTTCAGAAATTCTACTTAATGAAACCATTGCTTTTTTAATATTTGTGTAAGTTTTTGTGAGTATTTTCATCGGATGTTGCATCGAAAAAATCGCCAACATAAACGCGATAAAACTTCCGAATGAAAAATTCACGCTTTCATCCAAAACCTGATTTCCGCCGATAATTAGAATAATCACGCCCGTAATCACACCAACCAATTCTGAAAGGGGAACATTAAAAGCATTGTAAATTACCGACTTACGCCAAAATTTGAAATGACGTTTATTAATTTCACGAAATTTATTCATCTCGAATTTTTCTCTCGAAAATGCCTTAACAATTCGCATATTATTGAGTTTTTCCTCAACATTAGAAAACATATTTGAAGATTGATGTTGAATGCGTTGTGAGTATTTTTTAATTTTGTCTCCCAAAAAATATAGAATTAAACTAAAAATTGGAAACAAAGCCAAACTGATGAGAAATAATTTTGCGTTGATAAAAATGGCGATGCGGGCAAAAACAAAAATTAAGATAATATTTTTTAGCGATTCAAAGATAGAAGTAACCAAAAAATTTCCAATTATATTTACATCAGAAACCATTCTTACAAGCGAATCACCAACTTTATTCACATTAAAAAATGCTAAAGATTGATAGAGATATTTTCGATAAATTAAGTTGCGAATATCTTTGATTGTGTGTCCGCGCAAATTGGCAAATAAGATTTTTTGCCCGTAAAAAAAGAAATTTTTAAATAAAGTTATCGAAAGTAACGAACCGCCAATAATCCACAAAAGAAGATAACTATTAGTGAGATTCATGATGTTATTAAGATTGTCTAAAAGTGGTTGTAGTGCATCTTTATCAGCGATTTTTAATAAATTACCATGTTGTGAAGTAAATTCAAAAATTGCTTTTGAGATTGCTCCAAAAAAAGTAAAGAAATCTGTATAAATCATTTCGGTAGAAGTTTTTTTGAAAACATTATCCATCAATGGAATTGCTAAGGTTACACTCGCCCCGCTAAAAATGGCAAATCCAAACATAAAAAACAACCCGGAAACCAGATAGTTCCAATGTTTGAGCATTATTTTCAAAATTCTTTTAATGTTTTTCATTTGGTAAAGGAAAATTTATTATTGGGAGTATTTGTCAACAAGAAATTACTGAATAGAAAAAATTACGCAGAAAAAATCTTTACAAACAAACCGTGTTTTTATCCTTTGCTTCCAACTCATCAAATTGGTAAAAATAAGAAAAGGAGGTAAAAAAGTGGCACTAAAAATTGAAGCCAAAAAGGCAGTCATGGCAGAGTTTAAACTCCATGATTCAGATACGGGATCACCTGAAGTTCAGGTTGCTCTCCTCACAGAGAAGATAAGATTTATCACAGAACATTTGAAAGTTCATAAAAAAGATCATCATTCTCGTCGTGGATTACTCAAGATGATTGGTCAGCGTCGTAGGTTGTTAAAATATCTCACAGAAAAAGATATTGCACGCTATCGAAAACTCATCAAAGCCCTTGGACTTCGTAAATAATAAATTTTATGAAGTAACTTACAAAAGGGGATGAAAATCCCCTTTTATCTTAAAATTGAACAATGCGGAGAAAGATAGCAATACACTAAATTTAGCTTAAACCGACTTTAGTATATTGCTTTAATTCTCTGCACAAAAAAAAGGAGAAAAAATGCACAATTTTAAAATTATCAAAAAAACAATTGAAATAGCAGGAAAAAAGCTAACGATTGAAACAGGTAGAATGGCTAAACAAGCCAATGGTTCGGTATTTGTAACTTATGGAAAAACTAACATTTTGGTAACCGCAACTGCATCCAAGGATGTGAGAGAAGGAACGGATTTTTTTCCATTAACCGTAGATTTCGTTGAAAAAATGTATGCATCAGGAAAAATCCCGGGTGGTTTTTTCAAAAGGGAAGCAAAGCCTTCTACAAAAGCAACTCTAAATGCTCGACTCATCGACAGACCCATCAGACCGCTATTTCCAAAAGGTTATAGAAATGCAGTCCACATCGTGATTACGGTTCTTTCTTATGATGGAGAAAATGATCCTGGAATGTTGGGAATTTTGGGCGCATCGGCGGCATTATCAATTTCAGATATTCCTTTTCACGGTCCGGTTGGTAGCGTAAAAGTAGGAATTATTGATGATGAAATCGTGGTAAATCCTATCAGAACGCAATTTGTCGATTCTACCCTCGACCTTGATGTGGCAGCTACCAAATCTTCAGTCGTAATGATTGAATCTGGTGCGAATGAAGTTAGTGAAGAAACAATATTAGATGCAATTTACACTGGTCATGAAACTATCAAAAAACTTATCAAAATTCAAGAAGAGCTGACAAAAGAAGTTGGAAGAGAAAAAATGGAAGTAACACTTGATATTATTCCTGAAAATATTATAGAAAGTGTTGATAAAAAATATGGAAAACAAATTCAAAAAACTGCAAATATTCATGGGAAACAAGAACGAGATGACGGACTTTCCAACCTAAAAGAGATGATGCTTGCCGATTTGAAAAAGGAACTTTCGGAAGATGATTATTTAGCACAAGAATCGCAGTATAAAAAAGCTTTTGAAGAAGTTTTTGTTAAATATATTCGTCAGGCAATTTTGAAAAATCATCATCGTGCTGACGGTAGAGGCTTGGACGATATTCGACCAATTACTTGCGAAGTTGATATTTTAGATATGGCTCACGGTTCAGCTTTGTTTACGAGAGGCGAAACTCAAGCTTTGGTAGCTGTAACTTTGGGCGGTGGCAGAGATGAAAAAATAATTGATGGTTTGGATGATGAGTATAAAAAACCATATTATTTACACTATAATTTCCCACCTTTTAGCGTTGGTGAAGCAGGATTTATGCGAGGTCCCGGCAGAAGAGAATTGGGGCATGGAGCTTTGGCAGAACGTGCTTTATTGCCAATGATTCCTTCCAAAGATGATTTTCCTTATGTGCTTCGCCTTGTTTCTGAGATTTTGGAATCAAACGGTTCATCATCGATGGCAACAGTTTGTGGTGGAACTCTTGCCCTGATGGCTGCCGGCGTTCCTATCAAAAAACCGGTGGCAGGAATTGCCAATGGCTTAATTATTGAAGATGGTGAATTTGTTGTTCTCACTGATATTATGGGTCTGGAAGACCATCTTGGCGATATGGATTTCAAAGTAACAGGAACCAAAGATGGAATTACCGCCATGCAAATGGATATTAAAGTAGAAGGAATTACCAAAGAAATTATGACTATCGCCATGGAAAAAGCAAAAGCTGCCAGAATATATCTTTTAGATAAAATCACCGAAACAATTCCAGAACCGAGAAAAGAGCTTGCCGATACAGCTCCAAGAATTGAATCTATCAAAGTTGACCCCGATAAAATCAGTGGAATTATTGGTTCTGGTGGGAAAATGATTAAACATATTATCGAAATTAGCGGTGCTGATATTAACATCGATGATGACGGAACCGTGAGCATTTCTTCATCTGATTGTGAAGCAATTTCTACTGCTAAAAAAATTATTATGGATATTGTTTCTGACCCAATTATGAATAATATTTATGATGGAACTGTAACTCGTGTAGAGACTTACGGTGCCTTCGTGAAAATCATGAGCGATACAAAAGAAGGTTTGGTTCATATTTCAGAACTTCATAAAAATCGCATAAATAATGTATCCGATATGGTAAAATTGGGTGATAAAGTTAAAGTTAAATTCATCGGATTTGATCGCGGTAAAGTGAAACTTTCTATGAAACACGTTGATGGAAATCCCGAGCCAAAACCAGGAAGTATTCAAAAATCAAGTTACAATCGTGATGGAAATAACAAGAGAAATGATAGTCGAGACAGTCGTGGAAATCGAGGAAATTATAAAGGAAACAATCGAAGATAAAAGATTGTAGTTCGAGACTCCGCTCTCGAATAATTAAAAAATTTTTATGAAAGATTACAAAATCAAAGATATTTCGTTGGCTGAATTTGGCAGAAAAGAGATTTCCATAGCGGAAATTGAGATGCCGGGATTGATGGCAATTCGTGAAAAATACGAAACAATCCAACCTTTAAAAGGTGCGAAAATTACTGGCAGTTTACACATGACAATCCAAACGGCTGTTCTCATTGAAACATTAGTTGCTTTGGGAGCAGACGTGCGCTGGGCAAGTTGCAATATATTTTCTACGCAGGATCATGCAGCGGCGGCGATTGCCAAAAATGGTATTCCAGTTTTTGCTTGGAAAGGTGAGACAATTCAGGAATATTGGTGGTGCACTCAACAGGCACTTTCATTTCCGAATGAAGAAGGTCCAGACCTTATCGTCGATGATGGAGGAGATGCCACACTTTTCATTCACAAAGCAATTGAATTTCATGAAAATTCTGCCGTTGCAAATAAAAAATATGACAACGAAGATTTGGATACAATCTTTTCTTTATTGAAAAAATCTGAAAAGCGGAATTGGAAAAATATTGCTGATAATATCAAAGGGGTTTCAGAAGAGACGACAACTGGCGTTCATCGTCTTTACCAAATGGTGGAAAATGGAGAACTAAAATTTCCTGCTTTCAATGTGAACGATTCTGTAACAAAATCCAAATTTGACAATCTTTATGGTTGCCGAGAATCGCTTGCCGACGGCATCAAACGCGGAACAGATGTGATGGTGGCTGGCAAAATCGTGATAATTTGCGGTTACGGTGATGTTGGAAAAGGTTGTGCACAATCGATGAAAGGATTTGGTGCTCGCGTGATTATAACCGAAATCGACCCAATCTGTGCTTTGCAAGCCACGATGGAAGGATTTGAAGTAACTATTCTGGAAGATACTTTGGAAAAAGGTGATATCTTTGTAACTGCAACCGGAAATTGCGATGTAATCACAACTGAACATATGCAAAAAATGAAAAATCAGGCAATTGTTTGTAATATTGGGCATTTTGATAACGAAATTCAAGTAAATAAGCTTTATGATTTACGCGGGATTAAAAAAGTAGAGATAAAACCGCAAGTTCATCAAATATATTTTCCAAAAGGAAATTCCATAATTTTGCTTTCAGAAGGAAGATTAGTAAATCTCGGAAATGCAACTGGACATCCATCTTTTGTGATGAGCAACTCATTTTCCAATCAAGTTTTAGCTCAAATTGAATTATGGCAAAATAATCACGAAAACAGGGTGTATATTCTTCCAAAAAAATTAGATGAAGAGGTGGCAAGATACCATCTTGATAAATTAGGAATTAAACTCACAAAATTAACAAAAAAACAATCGAATTATGTGGGAATTCCTACGGAAGGACCATACAAACCAAATCATTACAGATATTGAAAATGGCTACTAATATACCAATCGAAATAGATGAACTATTTGGCAACCTTGAGGTTGCAAAAGATGATGAGAAATGGTTTGTTATTCACACAAGACCTCGATGTGAAAAGAAATTGGCAAAATTTGCTTTTGAGAATAAAACAAACTATTATTTACCCCAAATTGATAGTTTTCGCCAATACAAGCATCGAAAAGTGAAATTTACAAAACCGATGTTTTCTGGTTATATGTTTACCAAATGTAGCTTCCAAGTGAAGAGAGAACTGCTTCTTACAGGTTATGTGGCAAATTTTATCAAAGTAATTAACGATAAAGTGTTGACGAAAGAACTGCAAGAAATTTATTTAGGCAAGGAGAGGGGAGCAAGCTATCAACAGACGGAATTCATTAAAAAAGGGATAAAAGTAAAGATTATTTCTGGACCTTTGAAAGAAATGACTGGTTATGTGGAAAATGAATCTAATATTGAAAAAATTATTCTCAGCGTTAGTATGTTAAGGCAAGCAGTTTCTGTTACAGTTTCTGCTAATCAATTAAAAATAATTCGTAAATAAAAAAAGGAGGTTTTATGCCAGATTTTGAAGAGCTAAAAGCAACAGAAATCAAGTTGCCGAAAATGGACAAAAAGAAGATCACTACGATTACATTAATCGTAGTTGTGGCGATAATCATTTTCACAGGATTATACACGGTCAACCCAGAAGAAATGGGTATTATCCAAAGGTTTGGAAAGTATATCAAATCTACTGAACCGGGATTACATTTCAAAATTCCTTTTGGAGTTGATGTGCTTACAAAGGTGAAGGTGAAACAAGTTTATAAAGAAGAATTTGGGTTTCGAACTCTAAAAGCAGGAGTAAAAACTCAATATTCCAGTCGAGGTTATAACAATGAAGCTGTAATGCTCACGGGAGACCTTAATATCGCCGATGTAGAATGGATCGTGCAATATCGCATCAAAGATCCTGTAAAATACCTTTTCAAAGTAAGAAATGTAGAAGAGACTATTCGAGATATTTCCGAATCTGTAATGAGAACCGTTGTTGGCGATAGAAGCGTTGATGAAGTTATCGTTTTGAACAGAAAGGAAATTGCAGATTATACACAAATTGAGTTGGAAAAACAGCTAAAAGAATATTCAGCAGGAATCGAAATTGTTACCGTAAATCTGCAAAATGTGAATCCACCTGATAGAGTAAAACCAGCATTTAATGAGGTAAACTCGGCGAAGCAAGAGCGAGAAAGAATCATCAATCAAGCTTGGCAAAAGTATAACGAAATCATTCCCGAAGCACGGGGTAAAGCAAAAAGAACGATTGAAGAAGCAGAAGGTTATGCAATCAATCGAATCAATCGTGCAAATGGTGATGCAGATAGATTTATCAAAATTCATAACAAATATCGTGATGCAAAAACTGTTACCAAAAAAAGAATGTATCTGGAAACAATGCAAAAAATTCTGCCGAAAGTAGAGAAAATTTACATTGTAGATGATGAACAAAAAGGAATTCTTCCACTTCTAAATCTTGATAAAGGAGGAAAGTAAGATGAAAAACAAAAACACGCTTATAATCGTGGTTATCGCAATAATTGTAATCTTTAATGCTTTCTATATTATTGACGAAAAACAGCAAGTTATCATCACTCAATTTGGTGATCCAATTGGTGGCGCAATCACAAAAGCCGGTCTGCATATCAAAGCTCCTTTCATTCATAAAGTTCATTTTTTCGAGAAAAGAATTTTGGAATGGGATGGTGATCCAAAGCAAATTCCAACTTCAGATAAACGCTATATTTGGCTCGATACTTTTTCCAGATGGCAAATTGTAGATCCGCTTAAATTCTATGAAACTACCAGATATGAAAATGCGGCTCACAGCAGATTAGATGATGTTATCAGCGGAACAACTCGTGATGTTATTAGCTCGAATAAATTGTTAGAAATCGTTAGAAATTCTAATCGAAAAATGACCTTTACGCAGGAATTTGAAGAGAGTAGTTTGGAAGATATTTCAACAGATGAAATTTTGAATGGTCGCAGAATTATTGCCGATTCCATCTTTGCGATGGCAAAATTGAAAATTAAAGAATACGGCATCAAACTCATCGATGTTCGCATTAAAAGATTGAACTATAATCAGGAAGTTCAGGCAAAAGTTTTTGATAGAATGATTTCGGAACGTCAGAAAATAGCGGCAAAATATCGTTCTGAAGGCGAAGGAAAATCTTCTGAAATTCTTGGTAAAATGAAAAGAGAGCTCGATCAAATCGAATCGGAAGCTTACGAAACAGCACAAAAAATCAAAGGTGAAGCAGATTCAAAAGCAATTAAAATCTATGCAAATGCCTACAATCGTGATCCCGATTTTTATGATTTTCTAAAAACATTAGAAACTTATGAGCAAACAATCAACAAAAAAAATACGCTGATAATGACGACTGATAGCGATTATTTTAAGTATTTCAAAAGTTCAGAATAATGCAAAAATATTCCAATGAATATTGGATGGAATTTGCCTTAAAAGAAGCCCAATCGGCACTCGCAGAAGATGAAGTGCCGATTGGAGCTGTATTGGTAAAAAATAATAAAATAGTTATTGCAAATCACAATCGCACAAAACAGCTGAAAAACAATCTTGCTCACGCGGAAAAGTTGGTTATCGAAGAAGCTCTAAAAACAGAAAAATATCTATACGATTACATTTTATTTGTAACTATTGAGCCGTGCTTGATGTGCGCTGGAACAATTATTTTATCCCGAATTGGAAAGGTAGTTTTCGGCAGTTTTGATGAAAAAGCTGGAGCAGTTGGTTCAGTTTATAATGCACTTCTCGATAAAAATTTTAATCATCAACCAGAAATAATTTCAGGAATTTTGGCAGAAAAGAGTTCAAATTTGATAACCAGTTTTTTTAGAACAAAGCGTCATTAGTTTTTCGGAGAGTTGCCGGAGCGGTTGAACGGGGCGGTCTCGAAAACCGTTGTGCCTTCGTGGCACCCAGGGTTCGAATCCCTGACTCTCCGCCAGATTTGAATTTGATTTTTCTTGCCTAAAAAATTGTGATCGAATGAATTGCATTCAACATAAAAAGGA
>CAYQOZ010000023.1:0-16628 GCA_964419355.1 uncultured Candidatus Cloacimonadota bacterium
TCAAAAGAAGAAGAAGCGTCGAGAGTAACTAAAATTAATTCATTAGCAAATTGTGACTCTCCAGCATCGGCTACGGGTTCGTCATTTCGGGGAGCAATATTAATGGTAACCGTCGCAACATTAGAATAAGTTTCACCATCAAATGCACGATATGTTAGTTCATCAGTTCCATTAAAATTTGTATCTGGAATGTATGAACCATTTGAATAAATACCATCTTCTGGGTAATCTGAAATATGATATGTCAAATTTTCAATGCCTTGATCATCTGACGAATATTGCGAAAACGGAACAACAATAGCAACATCTTCATTTGTTTGAATGGAAAAATTTTCAACTGTTGGCGACGTGTTGGTCATATCACATTCAAACGATGAAATTTCGATCAATGTATTGGCTGGAATTGCCAAATCTTCAGCAGTAATTTCAAGATTAATAGTAGCTCCAAAATTGAAATCCTCTGGTGAATCAATGATAATTTCATAGCCGTAATCTATCGAAGATGATGAAAATATCCCAACATCTAAATAGTTGTAAATAGAGCCATTTACATTAACTTCAACCGTTGACAAATTCACGCCAGCGCCACCAGAATCTTTAACATCAAAATGAATCTGAGAATTTACAGAAACACCCGACTCGCCATTTGAAGGTTCCAAATTCTGCACAAAAGGTGATGAATTATCTTCTACACATTTAAACCAATATGTTACATTC
This sequence comes from uncultured Candidatus Cloacimonadota bacterium, assembly GCA_964419355.1. GTDB lineage: Bacteria > Cloacimonadota > Cloacimonadia > Cloacimonadales > TCS61 > TCS61. Next base: position 718 of record CAYQOZ010000023.1, read on the forward strand.
AATTCATTTTCCAAAATATCCAAAGCCCGTACATTCACAAAAATAGAATCTCCATATCTGAAATTTACATTGGGGTCAATTTGAATTTCATAAAAATTGTCCGTAATTTGATTTACACCCAAATTACTGTGAAAAAGCGAATAATTTGTCATATCTTCATTTGCATTTTCAGTTATCGTAACTAAAATCGAATCAATTAAAATCCCATCTAAATCATGAAGGTCAAATTCGATATTGGTATTTACAGCAACATCAACAGAGAGGGAGTCGGGGCTTAAATTTTCAATGTAGGGTAAATCTGCAAATAATAAAGCAGATGAGAGCAAAAATAATAATATCAATAGGGTATTTTTCATCTAATCTCCAATCACATTAAATATGGTAGCAAATTTATATTTACAATTTAATTGTCAACTAAAATATTTTTCTAGCTGTTGTTTTGCTAAATCTACTCCCATTTTGAAAGAACATTTTTCAAAAAGTTGAATAGCTTTTTCCAGTTTTATTTTTGCTTGTTCAAAATTATTTTGCTCCACCTCAATCATAGCCCAATTGAACCACGCCTTTCCTTCACCTTCGACATCACCAACTTCAACCAAAATTGATTGTTGTTTTTTATAATATTTTTCAGCTTCAATATAATTTTTCTCAATTTTTGCAACATTTCCTAAATTCCCATAAGTATGTGCAATTCTTTCTCTATCTTTCAATGTTTTTTGAAATTTGAGATTTTCAAGATAGATTGTTTTGGCTTTTTTGAATTTCCTCAAAGCAAATAAAATATCACCATGAAGATCATTAGCATACGAAAGTCCAACCAAAAATTGTATTTTATGGAAAATTTCTTTTGCTTTTTCTAAATATTCGATAGCTCTATCTCGCTGTCCTTTATGTTCATAATTTTGGGCAAGACTGTAATAAATTAAACCTTCCTCTTTTTTGTTGGCAATATTCTTAGCGAGATGCAATGCTTTTAAATATTTTTTTATGGCAATATCATATTTCCCTTCTATCATCTCTATCTGTGCCAACGCAGTAAGAATTAAACAATTTGCATATTGGTCACCAATTTCTTTTACAATTGATAATGCTTTTAAATAAAATTCTTTTGCCAATTTTCGTTCACCCAATCTAAATTTTGCAATTCCCATTCCGTGTAATGCTTTTTGTTTCATAGAGTTATTTTTTGCTATTGAGGCATTCTCAAATGACTTTTGATAGGAATCTAAAGCCTTTTCATATTCAGATTTTCGACTGTGATAAAATCCAATTGTATTGAATAATTTCGCTTTCAGTTCAAAATTATCTGTTATTTTATAGGTTAATTCGTCTGCTAATTTTTCAAATTCATCTTGTTTATTTAGGTAACGCAAAGCATCCAAATAAGAAATTAAAATAGTATTTGCATAAAATTTTGATTTCACATTTTTGATATTCTCATCAACATATTTTGAAAGTTTTTCAAATTGATCAGTTTGAACAAAATATTTCACGAAAAGATAATGAAATTTATCTTTCAAATCTTGCTCAGAAAATTTTGCAATATCAATATTGCTCAACTCTTTTTTTACCTGACGCGATTTGCCAATTAAAAGCAATATTTCCAATCTTTTAAGATTTATTTTGAGATGATCATTTTTTTTATCTTTAAGATAAATCAGTAATTTGTCATAAAATTCAACTGCAGAATCGTTATAGTAAGACTCTTTTGCACGATTTCCAGCTAATTCTAAAAACTTAACTGTATTCTCCCAATCTTCACCTTTTTCGTAGTTATACGCCAAATCTGGATAGAAATTTTGAATCTTATTCTTGTATATTTTTTTGATTGCTTTAGCCGTTTGCAGGTGTAATTCACGCACTTGCTTTTTCATTTGCATATCATAAATTGACTCGCGAATGATGGCACTATTAAATTGATGTTTAAATTTTGATGTTTCTCTCCAAATATTTTTTTCCTCTATTTTGACGAAACTTTTATCAAAATCATCACTCATTTCAATATTTTGCAAAACCTCTTTTAATATTTTTTTTGAAAAATCATTACCCATAACTGATGCTACTTTTACCACCTCTTTTGGTTGATAAGAAAGCCTATCAACAAGCGTCATAATAATATCTCTAATATTATTTGGCAGAGAAATATTATCTGAGATTAGATGAAATTTACTATCAATTTTTTTGTTTTCAACTAAATAGAAAACTAATTGTTCAATGAAAAATGGATTTCCATAACTTCTTCCAAAAATCAGTGAACTTGTTTTTGATGGAACAAAATTTGCTCCAAATCTTGATTTAATAAGTTCGTTAGAATCAGATTTTGACAGATTATCCAAATTAATTTTGAGCAATTTTGTTTTATCTATTTCATATAATGATTCTTCATTTTTTTGATTGCTCTGACAGGTTGAAATCACCATAAATGGAAAATCATCAACATCTCGCACAAGCATTTTCAGCCACGATTTTGTGGCAAAATCTATATTATGATAATCCTCAATTTGCAAAATTAGTGGTTTTCGAAAAGCGATACACTTTACAAGATTTTTTAGGGAGAGTAATGTCAATTCAAATCTGCTTTTTTTATCCAATTTTTCAAATAGAGAATTTTCCCAAAATATATTTAGAAGAGCACCGAGAAGCGATTTTGTGCGAAGTAATTCCGCCTTTATATCATCGTCTGTAATTTGAGGATAGAGCCAATCTATTTTCTTCTCGAATTCAATTTTATTCTCAATTTTGCTTAATCTTTCTGATTGATTAAAATATTGCTCCAAAAAATAGATAACTGGATAAAAGCTCTTGCTTAAAATATTATCACACGGAAAATTAAACCAATTAAAATCAATCTTTGGAATTGACTGTTCAAATTCAAAAACTAATCGACTTTTTCCAATTCCAGCAGATCCATCGACAAAAATCATCCCTCCAAATTGAGAATTTTTGATTTTTTCCAAATGTTTATTTAATAAATTTAGCTCTTTTTTACGTCCAACAAATTTACCTACAAATCTATTTTCTTGCACATTATCTTTTATTTTTAGTAGCTTGTAAGATGATATTTTGGTATCAAATCCCTTAAAAAGTGTTTCGTTATTAAATTCAATTTCGTAACTTCTTCTATTTTCGCGAAAAAGATATCGATCGATGAGTATTGTGTTCCATTTTGCGAAAACCATAAATCTTGCTGCCAAATTCACAGACATTCCCAAAGCAGTATATTCACACCTTAATTCACTTCCGATGAATCCCGTAAATGCGGTGTAATAGGTCATTCCAATTTTTGTTTTGAAATTTTTAATTCCATTCACGGCAAGGGCAAATTTGAAAGCACGATGATAAATTTTATCTTTCACGATGGGTGCTCCAAAAAGAACCAACATCATTGCACCTTTATCACCAAAATCTATTTTATTTAGATAACCGCCATGCTGGTAAATTAAATTCAGAATTTTAGTAATTTTTTCGTCCAAATTTGCAGAATTTTCAAACGAAATAAAGCACGAAAGCACGTTTCTAAATTCACCTTTTGATTTCAATTCGATAATTGAATCCAAAATAAATGGTTGTAAATCAGCATCACTAATTTGTTTAATTTTAGGAGAAATACTGGCGAATTTTGGAGTCTTATTTAAATGGTAATATTTTCCCATTTTTGAAAATTCTGCGGTTGAACATTTTTCGAATATTTTTTGGTCTACAGCTATTTTTCCAACTTTACACTCTGCTTCGCAAATCGCCGCTTGATTGATTGGCTGACCTCTGAAATAATATCCAATTATTGCCTTTGACGTTATAATTCTCCAGTTCACATTTCCACTGGATATACCAATTTTTGCTTGTAATTTGAAGGTTCCAAATTTTGTATTTTGGGTACCAATTTTCCGAAACTTTTTTTGAATCATCACTGCTGCCAATAAAATTGAATTTGTTTTTACAGTCGGGAAAATGGCAGTAAAAGCATCACCCGCAAAAGTAGAAATAAAACCATTTTGCGAATAAATTTCTGCAATAGCAGGAGTGAAAATATCATTGATAATCTCGGATAAAATTTCCGCACCCTCGTTGCCATTTTGCATCAAATTTTGAGTCATTGCAGAAAAACCGGAAATATCAACGAACATTACATCTGCATTAATGATACCATCAAAATTATTTTTCTGATAATTTTCGTGAATAAAATATGGAATTAAACTTTTCATTTATCTATTTTTTCCACCTTAATTTTTTAGATTTATTTTTTTGAAAAAAATTTATTATCATTTGCTCGCCTATTCTGCTGTAACTCTGTAGAAATATCTAATCTCTGAAGCCGCACCTACATCTGTATAAGAATTAACATTTGAATTTCCAATAGCCTCACCCCAATCTTCGGTATGAGGATTGGTAGAACGATAGATAAAATAAGTAGCTGCACTCTTATCATCCCAGTTAAGTTCAACATCATCACCGACTATGCTTATTACCAAATTTGTAGGTATTATTGACCGCACTGCTAAAGCCCAATGACCTGAACCTGCACTCACTTCGGAAACTGTAACAGTATTTGCAGCTTCATCCACAGTCACATTTTCACATGCCGTCCAATCCTCTCCGTAATCAGATCTGAAAGCGATGGTAATGTATCCTTCTTCTTCTATATTATCGGTAGCAACATCGTATGTAAATATCATAGATGCAGTGCTGGCAGTTCGGCGAGTATCATAAAAAATTTCCCAATAGCGTGTACTCAGCACACTATCTAATGTGGCATCTACACTACTTTCAATCATTCCTCCAGTAATTTCCGCAACAGTAACCTTTGTTTGTGTAGCTGTCTGTGCATTTCCATTTACAGTATAGGTTATGTTACCGTAGTTGATATTCACATCCGTATCAGCAAAAACTTGATTATCACCGAAATCTGAGCTACCGATACTTTTAATTTCCCAATCAATATTAGTAGGATAATTAACAGCTGAATTATTGACTAATATCACTTTTGGATAGAGCCAATAAAGTGCAGCTTGATTTTGTGCCAATGTAATCTCTTCAAATTGCATACCAAACTCGCTATGTCCATAAACAGGGTCCGTGAGAGATGGCAGATTATATCCTGCACCAGCATCGGTAATATCTTCAAATAGATTATTATCTACTTCATAAGCCTGAATGCGATAGTTTATCAGAGGAAATCCAGTCATGGCATAACCATACAAATACCCACTTACATTTTTTACTTCCACCGCATAGTCATCAGGAGTTCCATCAATATTGTCATAATCCCAAAAGCTGTTATAGCTATCATGATTGCAATAGTAAGTAACCACAGTATTATTGGCTGTGTGTCGCAAATAGCGGAATGGTTTAATCGTTACTGTTTCACTGCTCACATTTGTATATTGAAAAGATGGTGTCCATGCCACATAACCAGCACCTAATTCGGGAGAGGGATCTTCCAATTTGTAGCCAATAGCACCGATAATATCAATGTTATTCGCTACATCTTCATATTGCAGAATTGTATGCCATTCATTATCAGAGTCTCCATCGAAACTCCAATCTTCAAAACGGGCAGGAATAAAAAATCCATCAACTACAGGTTCTGCATGATTTTCACCGTCCCATATTGTTGCATTTAAATCGTTCACCTCAAGAGGAATTCCATCGTTAAATTCAAGGATGGTTGTGCCACGCTCGAACCACATAATCTGAGTATGATTTTCAGCAGTTCCTACCGTAAAATTAGTAACAACACCAGTAGCATCTGTGGATAAAATGCTTCCACTAGGACCGTCTGTTGTGAGAGTAGCTGCTTGATTATCATCTCTACTTGGATGAGAATCAATTGATTGTGAATAAATAGCTTGTATAAAAACAACAGATGTAATTAGAAGTAACATTGTAACTAACATAATTTTTGAAAAATTTTTCATTGTTTTCTCCTTTTTTGTTTTATTAACATTTGCAATAATAATTTCGATAGTAAAGATTTAGTTTTTCAATATTTTCGATATTCATTAACATTTCAACAAACTTCTTCCATTTTTTCTCAAATCATTGCAAAATTCAACAGGATGAAATTCTATATTAGTAAATATTTGCAAGATATTTTGTATTCTCATTGCTTTTTCTTATCTCTCTTATGCAAAATTATTGTTGTCATTCCACCATTATTGGCAGTAATGTGAAAAAATTTCATCGCTGATGCACCGACAGTTTCAAAGGTTGTTTCTGTAATCGGAACATCGTTGATTTTGGCAAATTCACCATTTGGCGTATCGCAACAATAAACATTGTAATAATCTGCACCTTCAACTGCATTCCAAGTTATCGTGCGCACAAGATGACTAGCTTCGTCTAAAGTTATTGTAATATTTATATTTGTCGGTGCCAAAGGTGGAGCAATAATGGTTACATCCCAAATATATGAGATATTATCTCTATTTTTTGAAACACCAAAATTATCCGTAATATCAAGCGTTACTGAATATTCTCCAGCCGATTCATAATCTGTAACAAAATCGTAAGTGCTATCAGTTGAAACCTCTTCCGCATCTAATTTCCAACTATATTCAAGCTCATTTCCATCCGGATCTGTCGCAGAAATTGCAAAATGTATCGAGTCTAATTCAGAAATTATTACACTTCCAGGATTTGGTTGAATGTTTGTTATTACAATTTCTTGGTCTAATACCGCTCCCAAAACGGATAAATTCCTGCTGGGATTATTGAATCCATCGGTAATAATCGTTACATTACCGTCATAATCTGTAACTAATGTTGGTGAAAAAGTAAGTTCAAATTCTTGGCTACTTCCGCTTGAAATGTTAAATGAAATTTCATCTCGATTATTCTCCGGTTGCTCTTTGCTTTTTTTGATACTTTTTATATTTCTGGTTGTTGATACTTCGGAAATCGTATAACCTACTGGTACATTTATCGTTCCGCTTAAAGCACTTTCTTCAAGATTTGTAATGGAGAACTGTTGTGTTTCTGAATCACCTAACACAACATCACCAAAATCCAACAAATTTGTGGATAGTGAAAATACACCTTCAGCAATTGTCCATTCATCATAAGATTCAACATTTGAGATAAGAATAGAACGCGTATCAGTAGCATCAGAAATGTCTAATATTTCACCACAAGCAAACCATTCAGATTCAGAATTTTGAGAATGCCAAACTTGCACATTTGACAAATCAATTTCATTATCTGCATCAATTGACCATGATATTGTCATCTCTCTGCCAACTGGATTATTATCTTCAGAAATCCACCAAGTTCTGCAAATTCCATCAGTTTCCCCGATTTGGGTAGGGTGTGTAAAAAGCATTACCGATAAATTTCCAATATCATTTCCTGCCGAAACAGAAATACCTAAAAATGAATTTTCATACTCACCAGTTCCCACATAAACGGGTTCTCCCAAAATATTGCCAATAATATCATTCGGGTCTGCATCAGCAATCGCAGAAGAACCAGTAGTAACTGTATACCCATTAGTATTGAGTATTCCCGCAATAATTTTCAAAGTATCATTCACGGTGATATTTTTATCGAGTAAAATAGTTCCATCAACATTTACGGTAAAATCTTTCAAAACATCAGTTTCAGCAGGAAGTTCATTTCCGGTTGTGAGTGGAATCGTATATTTTACATTAAGAAAACCCTCCAACGAAGGAATAAAAGCAAGTGAACCATTTCCCCGCGAGATTGTTGCATCATCTCCCATCATCAGATTTCCAGTGCGAGAATAATCTGATTTGCTCACATTTTTTTTCTTATTGACCACACTAACTTCATTCGTATTTTGATTTGAAATTTTATTGATAGAAAGCGGTCTAACCATTTTTGTTGTTTCTCTTACAACTCTTTTTGAATCAGTTTGTTTTCTTTTAAAAATGTCATTGGAATTTGTAGTATTTTCGTTATTCAATCTTACGCTTGATATTCCACTTAATAACCCATTTTCGAGAAAAAGTCCTTCCGTAATTTTGATGTCATTTACAAGCTGCATCGTAGCAGATTTATCAATAATTAGTTCAAAAAAAATATCTTCGCTAATATTGTAAATACTACTCGGAGTTGAACCAAAAAATCTTACCGTTCCATCATTCGCTATGAAATCACCATTATTGTTCCAACTTCCACTAATATGGGCCTGTCCCCCATTATCTAAAATAAATTTTCCATTAATGACAACATCGGCAATTAGTAGCGTATTAAGAAAAATAAATAACAACAAAATTAAAAATAATTTTTTTTGTTTCATCTCTTACTCCCATTTATGGTTTGTAAACTACAAATTGGAACTTATTTTGTATCAATTCTCCATCAATTGAAAATATGTTTACGAGTAAATTACCGCCTTGAGAATTAGTTCCAACAAGATAAGGCCCACCAGATGGAGTTACAATGGCTACATAACTACCGTAATAATAAGATTCACCCTCAATTGTGATTTTATACCGATGATAATTTGAATCCCATTCTGCCGATACATTATTTGTGCTACTTGCAACGGTTCCATCAGAATTAATAAAACCGTATGCGATTGGACCGTCTCCCGAAATTCCAGTAAGCCCTGAACCATCTCCGATGAAAGATGTAGCAGTAACAGTCCCACCAACATCTAAATCTTCTGTTACCTCTGCTTCACCGTTAATTCTTACTAAATTTTCATCAAACTCTCCGTAGATGAGTGGTGTAGCTGTGTTTGAATTATCTATAAACAACTTATTGGAACTAGTTTCATTTTGACCAGCTTTGTACCCAAGAAATACATTGCCCGAACCAGTGGCATTAAATCCTGTTTGATATCCGAGATATAAATTTTGTGAACCTGTAGCGTTGTAACAACCAGCCAGATTTCCAAGAAAAGTATTTTCAGATCCGCTTGTGCTCATACATCCAGCGCTATTACCCAAATAAGTATTATTGTTAGCTGTATTTAACAAACCAGCACCAGCTCCAAAAAATGAATTATTATTGTTATCTTCGCCACTTTTTCCAGCATGATAACCAAGATAAGTATTATAGCGTCCTTCATCATTGTGATAACCGGTTGAATCTCCAATAAAAACATTACTAAATCCTGTTGTGTTGGAAAATCCACAACGAAAACCTAAAAATGTATTATATTCTCCAGATGTATTATGATAACCCGTTTTATCACCGATAAAGACATTTTCATGACCAGATAAATTATTATATCCAGTTCCATTCCCTAAAAATACATTTTTGCTTCCTGTTAAATTGCCATAACCAGATTGAAAACCAATAAAGTTATTATATTCTCCAGTTGTATTGCTATATCCTGCTTCAGTTCCCAGATATATATTATGAGAGCCATTTCCGTATGTAGGGGAAAAACCTGCACGATAACCAATCAAAATATTATTTGAACCTCTGTTTTTTTTTCCTGCTTCACCGCCAATACAAACGGTATAATTTGTGCTATCACTATTAAGTGCAACATTTGTTCCTATACACACATTCCAATCACCACCCGTTTTTTGACCAGCTGCCCAATCTCCCAGAAACACATTCTTACCACCGCTGACAAAATTTTGACCAGAACAATCTCCAATCATTATATTGGAACTACCTTCAGAAATATTGTATCCTGAATAGCGACCTAAAAATATATTCCAATATCCACTTGTATTTGTATGTCCGGCAAGGTTACCTATCGCTAAATTAGCAAAACCAGAGCTGTTATTGTAAAATGTTTTATTACCAATAAAAATATTTTCATCACCACTAATATTGTTATATCCAGATTCTTTACCGATGAAAATATTTCTACCTCCGAGAGTATTTGTAAAACCAGATTTGTATCCAAAAAAGGTGTTATGCACGCCACCTTGTTCAGGGTCAGTATTAGCACCAGCTTGATGCCCAATAAAATAGTTTTTTAAAGTCAAATCTATTAACTTGCCAATCGTTCTACCTTCCACACTTGAAACAGCAAATCCACCTGTAGAATCAGCCACAAAAAAACGAGTACTATCTGGGCTTAAATTGAAATAATCTGTGCCTAAATCTCTGCTGGCAACACCACCAATAGAGAAAGAGCCTCTACTTCCTCTAGTAGAACTTTCTTCACTGTTCAATTTGAATAAAACATCACATGAAGTAGAATCGCTTTCAATACGAAAAAAATCGTCATTTAAATTTCTACTAGCAACACCACCGATAGAGAAAGAACCTCTACTCCCTCTACTGAAATCATCTTCATCATTCAAATAAAAACGAATACTGTCTCTAAATGCGGTTAGAATCATTTTACCATCTTCGTTAATGATTTCTATACCATGCGGATAAACAGCAAAAATACTTTGACCCGCATCATTTTTTACCTCAAATAATGCATCTTGAGCAAACAATACACCAACAATTCCAAAAACTAATACTAAACAAAAAATAAATTTCATCTTTTCCTCCTACCTATTCTTTAGATAATTTTTTTAATAATTTAATTCCTTTCTTAATATATTCCATTTGATTATTCTTTTTTGCAATATTTAGACCCTGTTCTGCTAAATTTATAGAATCACTAATTTTCTTTTGCAAAAATAGAGTTTCCGCTTTTTCAATCATTATTTCTGGTAAAAAATAATTAATACCAGCGTCCTTTGATAAATTCAGACTTTCATCGTAATATTTTGAAGCTTTAGAATATTGATTGATGTTTTTATAAACATTTGCTTTGTTGAGTGTCGTGCTGATAATTGACTCTAAATCATCAATTTCAACAGCCATATCATAAGCTTTTTCATGTAATATTAGTGCCTGTTCAAAATGCCCTTTTGTTTGGTTTAGATAACCCATATTATCCATCAATAGCACAATTTTTCCTTTAATTCCAAGTTTTAAATTAATTTGGAGTGCTTTTTCGTAATTATTAAGTGATTTAGTTGGATTACCCAATTTCTCATAAATCCAGCCAAGATTAGTAAATGCTTGAGCAAAAAGTAATTTATCATTCAATTTTTGTGCAATTGAAAACTGTTTTTCAAAATTTAATTTTGCTTCCGCAATATTTCCAATTTGGAAGTTAATAATACCAACATTTCCAATTGCGTCAGCAATTTTTCTTTTATCTGCAAGTTTGATAAAAGTATCATATTGTTTTGTAAAAAAATCTAATGCTTTTTTTTGATCTCCATTAATTGAATAAATCATTCCCAAATCGGCACAAGTTAATCCCATCATTTTTTCGTTTCCGATTTTTTTAAAAATTGAAAGTGCTCTTTTTAAGTAATCAATGGCACCATCATATTCTCCTTTCAATTTTAGAATGTTTCCATAATCTAAATAAGATTTTCCTATCCAATCTTCATCACCGAGTTTTTGTGATAATTGTTTTGCAATAATTATATTATGTTCCGCATTTTTTATTTCTCCCAAAAGAACATAAAAATATTTTTGGTCAAATTGAACATTTAGAAATTCTTCGACAAAAGGGCTGTTCTCTTCGGTAATTTTCAATTTTTTAATATTATTATCTGGCACATTCAATTTTTTCAACAGCTGTAAACTTTTTCTTTCAAACAGTTCCAGCGCTTTTTCATTTTGAAAATTATCTTTTGCCTGCTGTCCAGCTTTACCAAGATATTTAATTGCATCATCATTTTCTTCAGCTTTTTCAAAATGATAGGCAAGCTCTTCAAAATGAACATTCAAATTGTTTTTGTAGTGCTGTTCGATAGTTTCTGCAACAAGTTTATGCAATTTTCTTAATCTTTCTTTTAATTGGATTTCATAAACAGAATCACGAATAAGAGTATATTTGAAGATGTATTTTATCTCATGAATAGAATTCCAAATATTTTGTGTTTCACCTTCTGTAATAACTTTATGCAAATTTTTTGGTCTAAATTCGATAGGAAGAGATTGCAAAACTTTTGAGAGAATATAGACAATAAATTCTTTTCCAATCACGGATGCAGTTTTGATAACTTCGCGGAATTCTTCTGTTAATCTGTCTAACCGAGCGATAATAATAGCATTTATGTTAGAGGGAATATCCATTTTATCTCTGATGATATTCAAATTCTTATCCAAAGCTTGATGGTCGCGTAGATAGAGAATCATCTGTTCAATATAAAATGGGTTTCCGGAGCTTTTTTCCCAGACAAACTCAATAATCTTTTGGGGAATGTCTTTCCTTTGAAGTTTTTCTTTATAGGTATCACGAAACTTCATTTTGATTAGTTTTTTGGCAATATTTTTTTTCAAATATTCAAGTTTCAAACGATGTATAAGTGTGTTTTTTAGATTAAATTTGAATTCACTTTCATCATCGTTAAAACGACAGGCAGAGATAATAATAAAAGGAAAATTTTCCACATTTCTGATAAGTGTTCGCAATAACTTCAGAGAATCATTATCAATCCAAAGTGCATCTTCGAGTTCAATAATTACTGGTTTTTGCAGACAGATAGTTTTAATCAGATTTTTCACAGCATAAAGAGTGTTTTCATATCGCGTTTTGGCATCTAATTGTTCATACAAAGAATTCTGCCAATACAAATTTATCAGTGCACCAAGTAAAGATTTTGTTCGCAGAAGTTCGCTTTTTGATTTTTCATTATTGTTGTTGGAAAGAAGCTTATCTAATCTATTTTCAAAATTAAATTTATTTATTTTCTCGCTGTTTTCTTCAGATTGGGCAAAATATTTATTCAAAAAATGAACGAATGGATTGAAACTTTTCCTCAAGATTTCATCGCAAGGCATGAAAAACCAATGATATTTTTCTTTATCTAAACTCTCTCTTAATTCGTTTATCAACCTACTTTTTCCAATCCCAGCAATTCCATCCACATAGATAATTCCTCCATATTTTCCATATTTAAGCGGATTCAAAAAACTTTTCAGTTTTTGAAGTTCATCCTTTCTGCCAATTAATTGCCCTTCAAATTTTTTGGTTTTGGCTCTTTCAAGTCTTTTTATTAAAAGATAAACAGAAATTTCTTCCAAAATTCCCTTAAATTTATGTTTGTCGAGAAATTCAATTAAATATTGTTTATTTACATTTTCAAAAATTCTACGGTCAATAAAAAGCTGGTTCCAATCTGCCTTCATCATAAAGCGTGCGGACAAGTTCACAGTCATTCCGAGCGTGGTATATTCGCTCCTTCTTTCGCTCCCGACAAATCCAGCAAAAATTTTTCCAAAGGTTATGCCCATTCGCAATTTTTGTTTTAGTTCTACTGCTATACTTTTGACTTCAAGTGCAAAATCACACGCTCTCTCATTCAATTTTTCTCTACCAATTGGAGCACCAAATAGAACGAGAGCAACAGCACCTTTATCCCCGAAATCAACCTTATTAAAATAGCCGCCAAATTTATCAGTTAATGTAATAATTTCGGAAATTAAATCGTCTAAATTTTCATCTTCATCAAAAGAGATGAAGCATGGAACGATATCTCTAAATTCTCCTTTATCTTTTTTGTCAATTATAACTTGTGGCACAAAGGATTTGACGATTTTGGAAGAAATTTTCTCTTGTGATTTTTGAACTATTTTATGTGGTGATTTTAACATTGAATTCAGTAAAAAATAATTTTTATCAATTTCTGAAAATGACGCATTATTTTCAATTTTTGCTTCTATTTTATTATCAAAGATAATCTGTGATTTTTGACAATGATGTTCACTTTTGGCACAATTATTAATTGCATTTCCCCTAAAATAAAAGATGTTTTGCGAATTGTTGCGAATAATTTTCCAATCCACTTTACCGTAAGAAAGCCCTATTTTTACCGCTAATGAGAAATCACCAAACTTGGTTTTTTGCATGCCAATTTTTTTAAATATTTGTTGAATATTCCAAGCAGAATCCAGCGACAGTAAAGTTGAAGTTTTATCATCGTGGAAAATTGCCGTAAAGGCATCGCCGGCGAAAGTTGAAATAAATCCGCCATTTTTGTAAATTGCATCAATGGAAGGTGTGAAAATTTTGTTAATAATCTCAGTCAAGATTTCTGCTCCTTCCTTCCCATTTTTCATCAGATTTTGAGTCATCTCTGTAAACCCAGATATGTCAATGAATGCAGTTATTGCAGTAAATTTTCCTGAATATTTTTCTTTAGAATATCTATTATGAATAAAATTTGGTATGAGGTTCATAACTGCTATTTTCGCATGTTTTGAGATAGCATTTGAATATTTATTTTATTGCCACAAGTTTTTAACATTACCATATTCAACCTCCACTTTTTCATATCCTCTCTTTATTGTATCTTACTTTTTTTGTCAAATCTTTTTTTTAATTAATAACAATTATTCAAAATCATATAAAAAAGCCCCTCCATTTTAAAGAGGGGCCAATAAATATTTTTTTTACTGCCTAATTTTTCACTTGTTTGGAAAAATTTGGCTTTTATGGTGATTCTAATATCAAACTCACTCCATTATTGGCTGTTACGCGGAAGAATTTCATCACTGAACCACCTATAGATTCATAGGAAGTCGTTCTTATTGGATCATCATTAATTTTTGTCCAAGGTCCAGCAGGCGTATTACTATTGTAAACATTATAGGATATTGCCCCTTCTATCTCTTCCCAAGAGATGGTACGAACAACACGGTTAAATTCATCTATACTAACTATTATTTCTACAGCTGGAGCAGAAAGTGAGGTAGATTGTTCAAAATTATTCACTCCAATATCAGAAGTAGTTCCGTCAGAATCGCTGTAAGATGGATTGCCAGCATCAATGCAAGGTGAAGCCCAATTCAAATGAAGGAAATCCACATCAGCCGAATCTACACTCGTAAATTGAGGATTCGCATCGATGTTATCAATGCCAGTATAACCACCCAAAATATCGTTGTAATTTACTGTTAAAGTTGAGCCTGTTTCATCAATTGCATTCGTAACATGCCAGACAATATTATTGTTAAAATTTGCTGTCGTGTTTTGCGAATTAAATCCAGTATAATAGTTGTAAATTGTGTTATCGTGAATATCAAGCGTAGTTGAATTTTCTGCATAAATACCAACTGAAGTTCCCATATTTTGAAGGTAGAGTGTGTTCTCATAAATTTTTGGATTTGCAGTTGAAACAATAATCGCTGAATCACAAGCAGTTACCTCGTTTAAGTAAACTGTACCAGCTACATTGCCAACCACTCTGATGCCGACATTTCCCTGTTCTCGCGAAGATTGTGGACTCGTCAAAACACTATTATTCGTGAGTGTTGGCGTCGAAGTTGTTCCACTATCGTTGCCCATATCAATGCCAGTATCAAAGCCATCTACAAAATTAGAATCAACCAATACATATCTGGTATCTTGTATCCAAATTCCCTTCTCTCCCAAAGTTCGGGAAGATTGTGGACTGGTCAATACACTGTTATTCGTGAGTGTTGGCGTATCTTCTGCTTCCAAATCGACACCCGCAAAATCGTAAGTGATACCAAATGGATAATCTATGATTTCGTTATTGTAAATATTAGCAGAAACATAACCATCAATTAAAATACCATTTCCAGTAGCATTATGTTCACGTGTAGCTGCTGTGTAAACCTCATTATTCGTTAAAGTTGGCGTGGAAAGTGTGGTAGTATAATTTTCAACCACGATGCCATTGTCGTAACCATCAATAATATTATCTTCGATAGTAGCCGTACTCGAACCAGAAATTGAGATTCCGTTTGAAGTTGTACGATTCAAATTTGCAATATCATACAAAATTAAATTGTTCATTATAATCGGCGATGAAATAGAAGTACCCAATCTGTTATCAATCAAAATTCCACTCTCAAAATCTTCGAAAGTATTGTTTTCAATTATTGGATTTGCGTTTGCCATAATTTTGAGACCATACGCACCTCGACGAATGGCAGAATCTGGATTACCTGTAAATGTGCAATTTTTAATGGTTGGATTTGCATTATTTACTGTAAGT
>CAYQOZ010000024.1:0-15979 GCA_964419355.1 uncultured Candidatus Cloacimonadota bacterium
TGCGTTGGTTGCCCAGCCTTTTTCTCCCAGCCATTTTATTTCATAAACTTCATATTCCTTGATGCGCAAAGCTACTTTTATTTGTGCAATCAATTCAACTTCATCAATCGGTTTTGAGATAAACGAGTCAGCACCCAATTTTAGTCCTTTTGCTCTATCCACCGAACAAGTTTTTGATGCAGTTATTAAAATAACAGGAATATTGCTTAAATTTTCGTCTGATTTCACAATTTTGCAAACCTCGAATCCATCCATTTGTGGCATTTGAATATCCAAAATAATCACATCAGGATTTTCTGTTTTCATCTTTTCAATTCCCTCTTTTCCCGAGAGTGAAGTGATTACATCTGTATTCGGAAGCAGGTTTTTCAGAACTGCATTTATGGTAATTAAATTATCTATATTGTCATCAATGATTAAAATTTTTGCCATCAATTCTCCTTCAATCTGTTTTTAATTTCGTCTAACAACAAAATGGGATCGATTGGTTTGGACATATATCCATCGAAACCTGCAGATAAAATCTTTTCTCTATCGCCTTTCATCGCCATTGCCGTTAATGCAATAATTGGCAGATTGTGATTATTTTTATTTTCTCTTAATTTTTCCATTACTTGAAAACCATCCATTTTTGGAAGATGAATATCGAGTAAAACCAAATCGGGCCGTTTTTTTGCAAGTTTCAAACCTGTTTCTCCATCCATTGCTTCCAAAATTTCATATCGATTGTGTAAAACTGCTTTTAGTGTTATCATATTGTCAGGATTATCCTCGATTATGAGAATTTTATTCAAAGTTGTTTTATCAACGGATTTTTCCTGTCTTTTGGTTCTTGTGTTTTTAATTTCTTGTTTATCTAATTGGCGTAAAATTCTTTTTATTGTTTTGACTAAATTTTGTGAAGTATTTTCATCTTTAGTAAGAATCGAAATAACATTCCCATTCAGACGTAGTTTATCTTCTTTTGTCAAATCTTTAGCAGTAACGATGATAACAGGTAAGTTGATTGTTTTTGGATTATTCTGCAATTTTTCAATTACACCAAAACCATTCAAATCTGGCATCATCAAATCCAAAACTAAAATATCGGGCAACTTTATTTCTAATAATTGCAGACATTTCAAACCACCGTCAGCACTGATTACATCAATATTTTCATTCTTGATAATATTTTCCATAGTTGATAAATCAAATTCATTATCATCTACGACCATCACAGAATTTGGTGAGCTATTTATTTTTCTAATTTCAGCCATCAAATTTGCATGATGAACAGGTTTAGAAACATATCCAATTGCACCAAGCGCACGTGCAGTATGTTGATCCTTTATTTTTGAAATAATCACAACAGAAATTTTTGAAGTTTTTGGATTGCGTTTCAATTTTTGCAAAACTTCCCAACCGTCAATTCCGGGCATCATAATATCCAAAGTAATTAATTGAGGTTGATATTTTTCGGCCATTTCTAATGCTTCTTTTCCTGATAGTGCGGCAATAGAATTGAATCCTTCATCTTCAAAAATATCAGCAAGAATTTGAATAATTTGCGGTTCATCATCAACGATTAGAACAGTTTTTCTGTCTTTTTTTATCTCTTTTTGCACAAATTTTTGAGATTCTCTTTTCTCACCTTGCCACATTAGTGGCAATGAAATCGTGAAAGTGGAACCTTTTCCAACCTCGCTTTCAACATCAATAGTTCCATTAATTAATTTCAAAGATTCTGATACAATTGCCAAACCAAGTCCCGTTCCTTGATAATTTTTGGTTCGTGAGCCATCAGCTTGCTTGAATTTTTTAAAAAGATGTGGAATATCTTCTGATTTAATTCCAATACCTTCGTCAATTACTTTGATAATCATATTTTTTTCTTCAACATTTGCCGAAATGGTAACTTTAGCATCTTTGATAAATTTCACGGCATTACTCATCAAATTTTGAATTATGTGATGCAGTCTTTCGCTGTCGCTCTCTAAAAATGGCAAATCCTTTGGAATGTCCATTTCGAGCTTAACACCATTATTTTCTGCAATTTGGAAAATGCTATCTCGCACTGTTTCGATGACCGATTTTGCTGAAAATGATTGTGGATTAACTTCCATTTTTCCAGCTTCAATTTTTGAAATATCCAAAATAGCATTTATGAGAGCGAGCAAATTCTTTCCGTTTCTTTCGATTACTTCCAAATAGTTCAATTCTTCTGGATTCAATTTATCATCAGATTGCATCAAAAGAACGCGAGAAAGTGCGATTACAGAATTTAGCGGAGTTCGTAATTCGTGACTCATATTAGATAAAAATTCACTTTTCAGTTGATTTGCTTTTTCGATTTCCTTCTTTTGTTCCATCAATTTGATGTTGCGGATTTTTAATCTTTCAGACTGTTTTTGTTCGGTGATATCGCGAAATATTCCGATAGAATTCCATTCATTATCGATTTCAACTGCGGAAACAGATAGTTCTACCGGGAATCTAATGCCACTTTTTTTTGCTGCTGTAAATTTTACTGTTGTATTGACCATATCACTTTTACCAGTTTTGTTAAATTTTTCTAATGCTTTTTTGTGCTTAGTTAGCCATTTTTTAGGATAGATAAATTCAAATAAACTTTTTTCTATTATTTCATCTTTTGAATAACCAAATATTTTATGAGCAGCATCATTCCAAAAAGTTACATTTCCAGCACTGTTTGTAATCACGATTGCATCTCGAGCAGATGTAGTAATTGTTTTAAACTTTTTTTCGCTTTCAATTAATTTTTCCAACGCTTTTTCTCTGGTAGTAATATCTGCGATTGCAACTTGCACAAATCCGTAATTATGTAAATATTCGTCTGCAACCGTCCAACTAACATTTACGATGCATTTTTTACCCCCCAAAGAGTAACTTATACCTTTACTGTTAAAAGTGGTTTCACCTCTTGAAATTGCTCCCATCTCTTTTATAAATATTGGCATTGATTCTTCTGTGAAAATTTTAGAAATATTTTCCAAAAGTTCATTTTTATTGTGAGCTTCTACAAATTTCAAGGTTGTTTTGTTTACATCAATAATTTTTACAAGTTGCACTAATTCAGCAACTGTTTCGGGGTTTTCGTGCAAATATTTTTCAATGTCATGAATACCATTTTTTTTCAGATTATCAATCTTCTTTTTAACTTCGGAAAAATCTTCCAACCACAATGAAATCGGTGAATACTCAAACAAATTTTGATATTTAGTTTGGCTGCATTTCAAATATTCTTGCACCTTTAACAATTTTCCTATATCTACAAAACTTTCAATTAAACATTTTTTTCCGTTTATGATACTTCTTTTGACTGTTTTTAGAATCTGAATTTCTCTTTTATCGGCTCGAATTAATACTTCCTCACTATTATCTATTTCCAAATTTAAATCAGACATTGGACATTTTCCTTCTTCAGATTGGCAGATATATTGGTGGCACATTTTGCCGATAATATCTTTTTCTTTTGCACCAATCATTTTAGCTGCTTTTATGTTCATATCCAGAATCTTGTGGGTTTCTTCATCAATAACCAAAATGCCAGCCTGAGTCGTATTAAGAATTGTAGTTACATATTTATCTCTTTCGAGGAGTTTATTTCTTGCATCTTCTCGTGCGGTAACATTGCGAAAAATAACCATATCGGCAGATTGATTTTTATAGGTAATTTTGGCAGCATTCACTTCAAATGGCATTTTTTTCCCATCTTTTGTGAGAATATCGACAGTGTAGGGTTTGATGTTGAAGCCCATCATTCTTTTAACCAAGTTTTTCAATAAGATTTGTTTACTTTTTTGAGTAACAATTTTTGTTTTTATGAAATTTTTACCAATCAATTCTTCGCGTTTGAAATGGGTAATCTGTTCTACTTTATCCGTAATGTCCAATAATTTTCCTTTAGCATCGACAATAACTACTGGATCGACCATCGTATTAAATAAACTTCTAAAATGATTTTGTGAATTTTCAAGGTCAACTTTGGTTTGCTCTAATTGCTCGATTTGATTATGATATTTTGTTCGTTCTTCAGCCAATTTTTCCAATTCAATAATTAATTGTTCCTTAGTTAGTTCTTCATAATCTCTCATGCTATCCTCCAAGTTATCAAGAATTTTCTGCTTTTTGCACGCCTTTCAGAACAACTTTGTTTGTCAACTAAATTTTTTCCAAAAAGATGAATTATGTTTCTAATCAATCTGTCGTAAAGCTTGTGAAATATTTAGAATATTATCCCCAATATGCTCAAAATTCTTTAAAATGTCTAAATAAAGAAGTTCCGCTTTTACATCAGCACCATCTTGTAGACGCTTTCTGGAAGCTTTTCGCAGAGTATTTCGCGATAGATTAATTTTTTCTTCCAACTCATAAGCAATTTTTAAATCTTCTTCTCTCATTTTTTTGTTTAATCTGTTACTGTATAAATTGGAAAATTCGTGAATAAGTACAGAATAATCTTTGATTTCTTCGTTAGATTTCAGATGTAATTTTAATTTTTTCTTGTATCGTCTTTGAGCGAGTAGAATCAATTTGTAGCAACTATCTCCAATATTTTCCAATTCGTGCACAATTCTCATCATTAGATTGACATTGGTCATATTTTTTTCGCTAAGATGTTCGTTGGAAAGTGCCACTAAATATTTAGAAATTTCTTCCTGCATATTATCCGTAAGATCTTCCCACTCTTTCACTTGAGAAATATGTTTGTCTATTCTTTTAGTTGGATTATGAAACACTTCTAAAAATTTATTGAACATTTTATTGGTTATATCAGACATTTTGGTAACTTCTTTTTTTGCTTCAAAGATATTCATTTGGGCAGTATTCTGTAATCCGGTTGAAATATAGTCCAGTCGATATTCTTTTGTTTGCAAATCGCGTTTATTCGCCTTCACGAGTTTGTTCACAATTAGTGCTAATTGTTTTACAAATCCAATACAGAAGAGAGTATTCAATACATTGAAAACTGTGTGAAATAGGGAAAGGTTCAAAGGAAGATTTTCTCTAATAGTAAAATCCCAAGGAGCTAATTTAGAGATTATTCCAGTTTCGGATGTAAACAATTTGAATAAAAATCCCATCCAAATCACTCCGAAAACATTGAAAATGAAATGTGCTCGTGCGGCACGTCTTGCATTTGCCGATGCCCCAAAAGATGCCAAATAAGCGGTTATAGTCGTTCCGATATTTTCGCCCAGCACAATTGCAGCAGCGGTGGGAAACTTAATCCAACCCATAAAAGCCATTGTAACAGTTATCGCCATTGCGGCACTTGATGACTGCACGGCAACTGTGAGCAACGCTCCCACAGCTACGAAAATAATAAATGACCAAGGATATGCAATATTTGACCAATTTTGGATGAAAGATAAAGAGCCAGAATTAGGGTCGAAACTTGGAACATTATCTTTTAAAAACATCAAACCCAAAAAAAGCAGTCCAAATCCAATAAGAATTTCGCCAAAATCTCGACGGTTTTTGTATTTGGAAAACATCAATGGCATACCAATGCCGACAATTGGCAACGCAATTGAACCTATATTGAATTTGAATCCAATTATGGAAACAATCCAAGTGGTTACAGTTGTTCCAATATTTGCTCCCATTATCACCCCGATTGCTTGCGTGATATTTAAAAGAGAAGCATTTACGAAACTAACGACCATCACAGTTGTGGCAGATGAAGATTGAATGAAAGCCGTGATAATAAAACCTGTAAGGACTGCCATAAAACGATTTTTCGTCATGTAATTCAATATTTTTTGGAGTCTATCGCCGGCGGCTTTTTGCAAGCCATCACTCATCACGCGCATTCCATACAAAAATACACCTAAAGCACCTAATAAACTGAATATAGTTCCAATCATCAATCTCTCCTTTTCTGCTTTTTCTTTATATTTTCATTTTATTTATTTATTCTCTTTTGTTTTAGAATTCTCTTCCAATTATCTCGCAAAGTTACCGTTCTATTCCAAACCAATTTTTCTTTTGTGGAATCGGAATCTACGCAGAAATAACCTTTTCTCTCAAACTGGTAAAATTCTCCAATTTTGGCATTTTGTAAACTTGGTTCGAGTTTACAATTTTGCAAAATTTGAAGCGATTT
The DNA here is from genome assembly GCA_964419355.1 of uncultured Candidatus Cloacimonadota bacterium. Classification (GTDB taxonomy): domain Bacteria; phylum Cloacimonadota; class Cloacimonadia; order Cloacimonadales; family TCS61; genus TCS61. Next base: position 6,110 of record CAYQOZ010000024.1, read on the forward strand.
CGGGTTAATATAATCACGATAATCACCCTCTTTTGAAAGCGGATTTTCCACCGTAAAAAGTCGGTCATACAAACGCACTTCTCCATCAATTGCGTGTTGTGCTGAAACCCAATGTAAAGTTGCTTTCACTTTGCGACCATCTGGTGATTTTCCACCTTTTGTAGCTGAATCATAAGTGCAATGGAGTTCCTGAATTTCATCATTCGCATCTTTTACAATGCTTTCGCATTTAATGAAATAAGCGTATCGAAGACGCACTTCGCGTCCGGGGGCAAGTCGGAAAAATTTTTTGGGAGCATCTTCCATGAAATCTTCGCGTTCGATGTACAATACTTTTGAAAATGGAATTTTACGTTTTCCAGCAGATTCATCTTCCGGATTATTGCCAGCATCGAGAAGCTCAGATTGATTTTCTGGATAATTGTCGATAATGACTTTAAGCGGATTCATAACTGCCATTCTGCGTTCAGCACGAATGTTCAAATCTTGACGAATTGTGTATTCCAAAAGAGAAATATCGATCATACTTTCACGCTTCGCCATTCCGATTGCGTCACAAAAATCACGGATAGATTTTGGTGTGTAACCGCGTCTTCTTAAACCGGAAATAGTAGGAAGTCGCGGATCATCCCAACTCGAGACGAGACCGTCTTCCACCAATTGTGATAAAATGCGTTTGCTCATCACGGTGTAGTTTAAATTCAAACGGGCAAACTCAATTTGCTGAGAATGGTAAATTTTTAAATTATCCAAAAACCAATCGTAAAGCGGGCGGTTATTTTCAAACTCGATTGAGCATAAAGAGTGAGTAATTCTTTCCAGAGAATCTTCCAAACAGTGTGCAAAATCATACATCGGATAGATATTCCATTTGTTGTCGGTGCGGTGATGTTTTTGTTTTTTTATACGATACATCAACGGATCGCGCATCAACATGTTCGATGCAGACATATCAATTTTGGCACGCAACACATGAGTTCCCTCTTCGAATTCGCCATTTTTCATTTGTTTTAGAAGTTCCAAATTTTCCTTTACTGACCTATTTCTAAATGGACTTGATGTTCCAACTTCTTTCACAGTTCCTCTATTTTCTCTGATTTCTTCCGGAGTTTGATCGTCCACATATGCCTTTCCATCTTTGATGAGTTGGATGGCAAATTCATACATTTTATCGAAATAATCAGAGGCAAAAAAGAGTCTGTCTTCCCAATCACATCCCAACCATTTGATATCTTCTTTAATAGATTTTACATATTTTTCATCTTCTTTTACCGGATTTGTATCGTCAAAACGAAGATTGAATTTTCCTTTGTAATCTCGTGCAATTCCGTAACTTAACAAAATAGCTTTTGCGTGTCCGATATGCAAAAATCCATTTGGTTCGGGTGGAAAACGAGTGTGAACTCGACCACCAAATTTACCTGTTTTATTATCTTCGTCAATTCTATCGCGAATAAAATTTGATTTTTCACTCATCACATTTTCTCCATTTTTCAATTAAAAAAAACTTCACTCAATTTATTGTAAATTCTGATAATTATCAAATGTGGATTTACATTATTTATATTTAATTTACGTTTTAAATCGTTCAAAAAATCTACGGTTTCGGAAACATACTCGTTCACAGCCGGATTTTGTCTATACAAATATTCAGTAATTTGCGGATAATCTAAATTTATTATCTCGTCAGGATTAGTTTGGAAAAAGGCAATATCGGCAAGCCAATTTATCAGGTGAGAGATAAGTTCATTGAGAATATTTTTATTTTTGGAAGTGCTAAAATTCTCGGCGAATTTTAGAAACTGAATGTCATCTTGAGAAGTGAATATTTTCAAAAATGCAAGAACTTGTATTCTTGTTTCACTGGTTTCTATTTGCGAAAGTTGGATGGCTTTTTCCATGCTTCCATTGGCAATTCGAGAAAACATTTTTGCATCAACTTCTCTCATATTTTTTGCCAATTCATCTGCAATCATTTTGCGGGGGAGAGGTCGAAATTGAATTTGCTGACAGCGCGAAATTATGGTTGGCAGAAGTGAATTTGGTTTTGAGGTCGTGAGAATAATCACCGTGTCATTTGGAGGTTCTTCTAAAGTTTTTAGAAAAGCATTTGCCGATCTGTCGTTCATCAAATCTGCGTTTTCGATAATGTAAATTTTCTTTTCACCTTCGTTTGGAGAGAGATTTATTCGATGTTCCAACATACGAATACTGGCTATACGAATTCCAATATTTTTGGAGAAAGAAAATTCTTTCCAAGGAGAATCAATTTTGTTTTGAATATAATCTTCATATTCTTGCAAAATTTTGGTAGATTTTATTTCGCCATCAAGCGAAATATCATTCTGTCCTTCTTTCGGAAATGGGAAAATATAGAGCAAATCGGGATGAGAAAAGGATAAAAATTTACGGCAAGAAGAGCAGATTCCGCAGGGACGACTCTCGTGAATTGCGTGGCAATTTATCATCATGCCAAAGTAGAGTGCGGTGGTGAATTTACCAACACCTTCCGGGCCATAAAACAGGTAACTACCGGCAACTTTATCATGCTCTGTTGCCCGCTTGAGAACGGAAATTGCTTTGTCTTGTCCTTTGATTTTATGAAACATTTTTGATTACTTTTTCAAATCTTTTTATCACTTTATTTTTGCCTAAAATGTCAATAATCGTGGAAAGTTCTGGTCCGTGCGGTTTTCCATAAAGTGCTAATCTCAAAGGTGGATATAGATTTTTGCCTTTTATTTCAAGTTCTTTGGCAGAATATTTAAGAAGTTCATTAATTAAATGTTCGTCAACAATTTCAGCTTTCCGAATGCTCTCATTCCAAAATTTGAATAATTTTTGAGAGCTTTCACTTTTCAAAATTTCCATCTCTTCATCTGTAAATTCCAATTTTGTAAAAAACGGTTTAGCAAATTGGGTAACTTCCGAAAGTTTAGTAATCCTATCTCTTGCAATATCAACGAGTTCCAAATAATGAGCTTCGTTTTCCAAATGATAGCCAGCTTCTTGAAAATAATATTTTGCTCGTTCAGCAATCTCTTCCAACTCCATTTTTCGAATGTATTGCCCGTTCATCCAATTTAATTTATCAGTATCGAAAACAGCTCCAGATTTATTTATTCTTTTGATGGAAAATTCTTTTTCCAGCTCGATTAGAGAATAAAATTCTTGGTTACTTTTTGCATGCCAACCCAAAAGTGCCACGAAATTTATCAGCGTTTCAGGAAAGTATCCTTTTTTTAGAAAATCTTCAACAGCTACATCGCCTTGACGCTTGCTCAGTTTGCTTTTATCGGAATTAAGAAGTAGTGGAAGATGACACATTTTAGGAGGTTTCCAACCAAATTTTTCATACAAAAATAGGTGTTTTGGAACGCTTGGAAGCCACTCTTCGCCACGAATAATATGAGAAATTTCCATTAAATGGTCATCAATTACATTTGCCAAATGATAGGTGGGAAATCCATCTGATTTCATCAAAACTTGGTCATCAACAGTATTCCAAGGAAAAGTTACTTTATCACGAACGATATCATAGAAAGTTATTTCACCGTCATTTGGCGTTTTTAGGCGGATAACATATTTTTCATTTTTTGCAATTTTACATGCTATTTCTTTTTGTGATAATTTTTTACATCTACCGTCATAATGCATATTCAAGCCATTTGCTTTTTGTTCTTCTCGCATTTTTGTTAAATCATCAGAAGTGCAAAAACATTTGTAAGCAGCATTTTTATCAATTAATTTTTGAGCATATTTTTGATAAATTTCAGTTCTTTCAGATTGAAAATATGGTCCGAAATTTCCACCAACAAGAGGTCCTTCATCATAATCAATGCCGACAGATTTTAATGTTTTTATCAGATTTTCCACCGCTCCTTCCACAAAACGATTTTGATCTGTATCTTCAATTCGAAGGATAAATTTCCCGCCAACTTTACGGGCATACAAATAGTTATAGAGTGCAGTTCGCAAACTGCCAACATGTAAAAATCCGGTCGGACTCGGTGCAAAACGAACTCTTATTTCATTATTCATGACAACTCCCATTTTTATTTTTCGCAAAAAATAAAAAATAGTTGTGATGTCAATCGAAAATTGGCTATATTATAGCTGTCAATGTATAAACTCTTCCCGAATAATTCTGAATAGATTTGTCTCTTCCCGTTTAACTTTGTAAACATTTTCCATAATGTCGAAAATGCTCAATCCTACGCAATTTTTAACAATTTCTAATTTATTATTTTTCCATTTTAAAATTTGAATTTTAGATTTCACATCTACAATTTTCTCTCTCTTTTTACGAATGCGAGTGATTATTAATTCATTTTTTTTGTGATAATTTTTTGTTAGTTCAGCAAAATTTTTATGAAATTCTGCGGGAGGGAAAATAGTGATTTTTTCAAATTTATAATAGTTCATTGCACGAATATCTTTTCCAACTAACGTTATCACTTTATTTATCGGAAGTCTGTCTGGCATCACTTTCTCAAATTTTTCTTGGATGATTTTGGGATCAATATTTTCCTTCATAATGAAATCGAAATATTCATTTTTTCCTTCCACACCAAGCGGGAGCGGGGCAGATAAACTCAAGCGTGGATGGATATTATAGCCTTTTGAGAACATAATTGGTAGCTTCACAGCACGCAAAATATTATGTAACATTCTCATCAAATCGAGATGACCGATAAACCTCATATCATTCGTTTGTTGGAAGAAAACGCGATAGTAAATATTGGGAAAATTATCGTGTTTAGGAGTAATAATTTCAATTTCAGAAATCCTTTGAGGTTTAGTATATTGAGGCTGAATTAGTGATGAACAAATTCCACAATTTGTGCAAGTTCCTGTTCGACAATCTTCTGTGAGTGCCTCTTTTTCTGCCTGCTTCCATTCTTTTTTCAGAAATTTATCTTTGATTTCAATATCAATATTCTGCCAAGGAAGTTTTTTGTTTAATGGAATAAATTTCATCTTTTCAGTAAAATCAAAACTATCATTTTGCCAATTTGTAAAGTCGAAATATTCGTTCCAACCATCAAATTTAGCACCATTTTTATAGGCAGAATAGATTAAATTTCCAACATCTCTATCTCCACGCCCAATAACACATTCCAGTATCGAACTGTCAATCTCGTGATATTTCACTCTAATAAAACGATACTGTTTTAGTGTATTCTTGATTTTGTAAATTCTATCCAACAAAATATTTTTGTCTTCCATTTTTGCCCATTGGAACGGCGTAAAAGCTTTCGGAACAAAAGGTGAAATCGCGATATTGATGCGTAGTTTTTTTTTGGAAATTTTTACAATATCATTTATCAATTTAATCAATGCGTCGATATCTTTTTCCTGCTCAAATGGAAGCCCAATCATAAAATAGAGTTTTACCAGTTTCCAACCATTTTTAAGAGCTGTTTCAATGCTTCGAAAAATCTCTTCTTCAGAAATATTTTTATTGATAATATCTCGTAATCTTTGGCTGCCAGCTTCTGGTGCGATTGTCATACCCGTTTGTTGCATTGCATTCATTAGCTTTGTAATCTCTTCATCAATGCTGTCTACTCGCAAAGATGGAAGCGATAAACTCGCTTTATTTGAACCTTGATAAACATCTAACAAAACTTCTTTGATGCAGGAATAATCGCTGGAAGATAGTGAAGTCAGAGCGGCTTCGCTCCAACCGTAATTTTCTATTTCACGATTTAATTCATTCACGATTATTTTTGGGTCTCGTTCCCGCACTGGACGGTAATACATTCCTGCAAAACAAAACCTGCAACCGCGAGAACAACCACGCATAATTTCTGAAACATAACGATAATGAGTTGGCATTATCCACGGTAAAAGCTGATTTGTATGCATTTTTTCGATGTTATTAAAATCCATAAATTTGCGAACAGTAATTTTTTTTTCTGAATGTAAATTTGGCACAAATACGCCATCAATTTTTCCTAATTCAACGAGTTTTTCCTGACGAGTTTTCGAATATTTTATGGCATCTTTGATTTCCAAAATTGCTTCTTCGCCGTCTCCAATTAAGAAGGCATCAAAGAAATCTGAGAGCGGTTGTGGATTGGTAGCGCAAGGTCCTCCACCCAAAATAATTGGATCGTCTTTGCTTCTATCTTTTGCCAAAATCTGGATTTGAGAAAGTTCCAACATATACAAAATATTAGTGAAAGTAAGTTCGGATTGCAAAGTGAAACCAACGACATCAAAATCCTTTACAGCGATTGAGCTTTCGATTCCAAAAAGGGGAAGATTATTTTGCGTAAGCAATTCAGCAAAATCTGGCCAAGGTGCGTAAACACGATCTGCTACGCTATCACTTTCTCTATTGAGAATGGAATAAAGAATTTTGAGTCCCAAATGCGAAAAACCAATTTCATAAACATCGGGGAAAGCGAGACAGAAATTGACGGTTTTTGCAGAAGGAATTTTGTGAAAGCTGTTCAACTCCTGGTTTATGTAGCGAGCGGGTTTGAGGGCTGATGTGAGCAAATGCTTAAATTTTATTTTATTAAATTGCACAATCAAAAAATTCTAATCATCAAAATTGAGAGGGTTTTTTTTATTTTCAAACAGAAGCTCATTCAAATAATCGGTAGTGTCTTTCAGTGCTTTTTTATCTATCTTTGACTTTTGGATAGGTGGCTCTTTTTTTTGTTGTTTTATCATTTCCAATTTGGAAGGTTTATCTTTTACTTTAATTTGAACTTTTTTTGTCTCTACTTTGCTCTTCTCGTTTTGAAATGGTGGCCAAGTAAGAGTTCCTGATTTGAACAAGAAAATAATGAAAAAAGTGAGGATTATGACAACTATCACGAGTGCAACAAAAGCAAAGAAATTAGCTGGAAGTACTAATTTTTTTGGTTGGATTGACTTATCGTGTCGCAAATATGTTTGCTTGATTTTAAAAGTTTGATTCAAAATCTCGGTTGTCTTTTTCTCATTGATTTTCAGATAACGAGCGTAATTCATTAACATCGCTTTTGCATAACCTGTTCCACCCAAATTTGAAAAGTCATTATTTTCAATATTTTTCAGCAATCGTATTTTTATTTTTGTATCTTCGGACACTTGCTCCAAAGTTAGAGCTTGCTTTTCGCGTTCCAATTTCAAAAATTTTCCGATTGTAACTATCTCATTTTCCATAAATTACCTCAAATTATTTATCATTACCAAACCAAAAGAGATTCCAGCGACATCATAAATAAAATCTTTCCAATTCCAAGAAGTTTTTTTTATTAATTTGTCATTAGTCTCTTTTGTCGCTCCCAAAAAAGTAGTAAAACTAACCGAAATATACAAACTATTTTTGTGGGAATTATTAATTATATCTTTGGAAACACCGTAATTCCAATATGTTATAAATGCACTTGCGCCAAAATGCATAAATTTATCTTTCGTTATCCAATCACTTTTGGCAGAAAGAGCAGAAACGAAAAATAAAATTATCAACAGAAAAATTATTTTTTTCATATTTCCAAATTTCCTTCAAAAATAAATTCTGGTTTACCTGTTAGAAAAATGGTATTGTTTATGTATTCAATTTTCACTTTTCCGCCGGGCATTTGCACCTGCACGATGTCGTTCAAAATATTTTTTGAAATTCCGGTAAATACAACAGCACAAGCTCCTGTTCCGCAGGCAAATGTCGCTCCACTTCCGCGTTCCCAGATTTTTATTTTTATGTGATTTCTGTTAATAATTTTTGCGAATTGCACATTAATTCCATCTGTAAAATTTTGCTCATTTTCAATTATTGAACCATTTTTTTCGGCAATATTTTTTGGAAGCTCATCAACAAAAGTAACAAAGTGATTGTTCCCAATATTAATCAAAAATCCAGCAAAACCTTTTACATTTAGTTTCTCATTGTTGATAAATTTTGGGGTTCCCATATTTATTCGCACAGAGTTGTCATCAATTTTTCCAGTTTTAATTCCAGAAAGTGTATTAATTGTAAATTTTGTGTTGAAAGATTTTTTTGCTAAATATGAAATCACGCACATCAACGCTGTTCCGCACATTTTAGCTTCGGAACCATCTGCATTAAAAATACGCATAAAAGCATTATCTTTGCCATCTTTTAAAATCAAAACAATTCCATCTGAGCCAATTCCAAAATGCCTGTTACTAAATTTCACAGCAAGTTCATTAAAATCAATTTTAGGAATTTCTTTATCCAGAAAATCGAAAAAAATATAATCATTTCCATTTGCTTGCATTTTGAAAAAATTTAGATTCATAATTTATTGCTCCAATATTTTTCCGCGAGCTTACACATTTGACCGTAAGCAATTAGAACTATTCTTAGCATTTTTTATCCTTTTACATTTTCACAAATAACTTCTTTTAAGAAACTTTTTTAGGGCGTTTTTCTGTCAACTGTAAAAATCAATAGACAAAAAAAAGGGTTTTTATCTTTTAGCAATAAAAAGAAAATGGAGGAATTTTGAAAACTGTAAATTTGATATTTTGCCTATTTTTATGTACCTGTACACCAAATAATTTGTATGTAACTAAAGGTGCAAGCAAATTTAAATCGCATAAATTCTCAAGTAGTTACGAGACAAAAGTGAAAAAAGGAAATGTTACATATTTTGTCTGTTCATTTTATGCTGATAAATTTCATGGAAGAACGACTTCAAATGGTGAAATCTTCGATATGTATAAATTTACGGCAGCTCATAAAACATTACCATTTAACACCAAACTGCGCGTTACGAACGAAGATAATGAAAAATCGGTAGTGGTGAGAATAAACGATCGTGGACCATTTATAAAAGGTCGCGATTTAGATTTATCTTTCGCAGCTGCCAAAGAAATCGGCTTGATTCCTTATGGAGTGAAAAAATTAAAAATAGAATTTTTGGAGAGTGATGAATAATTTATTGCAATTTAGCTCAAAAGTGAAAGAGGCAATTAGGAATAAAAAACCAATAATCGCTTTAGAATCAACAATAATATCTCACGGAATGCCGTATCCACAAAATATTGAAGTTGCCAAAAACTTGGAAAATATTGCCCTAAAAAATGGAGTCGTGCCAGCAACAATCTGCTTGATGAATGGTAAAATTAAGATTGGTTTGAACGATGATGAACTGGAAATTTTGGCAATTGCAGAAAATGTGAAAAAAGTATCACGGCGAGATATTGCCAAAGTTTTAGCAAGAAATGAAATTGGTGCTACCACCGTTGCCGCCACCATGATTGCCGCAAAACTCGCTGGCATAAATGTTTTCGCAACTGGTGGAATTGGTGGTGTTCATCGTTTTGCCGAAAATTCATTTGATATTTCTGCTGATTTAATCGAATTCTCTCAAACGCCGATAATAGTTGTTTCTGCAGGTGCAAAGGCAATTTTAGATTTACCCAAAACTTTGGAATTTTTAGAAACTTACGGTGTTCCTGTTTACGGTTTCCAAACTGATAAATTTCCAGCATTCTATTCTGCAAAATCAAATCTGAAAATTGAACAAATAAATTCTGCAAGTGAAATTGTTAACATTTTTCAAACCAACCAAAAACTTGGTTTGAAAATGGGAATAATTGTGGCAAATCCGATTTCACAAAAATACGAAATACCATTTGAAAAAATGGAAATTTTCATTTTAAAAGCGATTGCAGAAGCTGAAAAAAAAGGGATTTCGGGTCAAGCAGTTACGCCATTTTTACTCGCAAAAATTGTGAAATTAACAAAAGGTAAATCGCTCGAAACCAACATTAAGCTGGTGGAAAATAATGTGAAATTAGCCTGTCAAATTGCAAAGGAATTTTAACAAAAAAAACCGCTCCAGAAAGGAGCGGTTTTTGGTCTAACAATCTATATTTATTTCAGCAAAATCATCTTTTTTG
>CAYQOZ010000025.1:0-15827 GCA_964419355.1 uncultured Candidatus Cloacimonadota bacterium
TTCCAAAATCTATTTTATCCCAAGAAATGTTTTAACTTTCTATGGAAATGTTTTAACTTTCTATGGAAATGTTTTAACTATCCCAAGAAATGTTTTAACTATCTATGGAAATGTTTTAACTATCTATGGAAATGTTTTAACTTTCTATGGAAATGTTTTAACTTTCTATGGAAATGTTTCAACTATCTCAAGAAATGTTTTAACTTTCTATGGAAAAACTAATATTTTCTATGGAAAGATGGTAGTATAAATATTTTTTTGCAAAACCAACTCAACTTCCACCATTACAAGTGGTAAATTATGTTCGATAAACTGCAATTTAGCAAAATCTTTTTCGGTGGTAAGGATATAATCAAATCCTTTTATCTCCTCAAGCTTAACTTTATTTTGGTAGGAATAATGGTCTGAAAAAGCAAAATGTTTTTCAAAATTTATATCACAAGTTTGAACAGTTTTTTCAAAAGAACTTGGTTGTCCAATTCCAGAAAGTAAAGCTATTTTAGAGTTCTTGAGTTTAGTAATTGAGATTTCTTCTTTTTGTTGGTCATAAAATCGTTTTATTTTGTAATTTCCTCTCAAAATTGGTTTCTCGAATTTTGTTATTTCGAGGGGAATTTTACCATCACCGTTAAAAATTATGTAATTACAATATTTTAGAGCAGAAAGTGGCTCTCTCAAAATTCCAGCTGGTAAAACAAATCCGTTTCCTATTCCACCAATAGAATTAAAAATCACAAAATCAAGGTCGTGTTGCACCTTTAAATTTTGAAAAGAATCATCTAAAATAATACAATCCAAATTTGGAAATTTTTTAACGAGTATCTCAATGGAATTTATTCTATTTTTTCCAACCACAACCGGTATTCCAATCAATTTTTCAGCAAGTAAATAAGCTTCATCACCAGCATCTTTGGCAAAATTGAAAACTTCTTTTTCATCAGAAAGTAGCTTGTTTAAATGTTCAAATTTTCCTTTATATCCTCGATGTGAAACGGCTACTCTTCGTCCTTGTTTCTGCAAATATTTTGCTAAAAAAATTGTAAATGGAGTTTTACCACTACCGCCACTGACAATATTTCCAATGCTGATAATTTTACATTTACTTTTGTATTTTGAAAAAATAAATTTTCTGCGTAAAATTTGTAATAAAGCAAATTTCCACGAAAGCGGCAACAAAAAATAGGATAAAAATGAACGATTTAACAGATGTTTTTCAATAATTTTTTGCATTTTATTATAACTCAATTCCCTCTCTTGCCGGCACGCCTTTGTTAAAATAGTGTTTAATTTCTACCATTTCTGTAACTAAATCTGCTTTTTGAAGGACTGATTTTTTTGCATACCTGCCGGTCATAACAATTTCGGAATCGGTTTTTATATTCATTAATTCCAGCTGTTTTTTTAATGGTAATAATTTCCATTTTACTGCCACATTTATTTCATCGATTACCACAAAATCATATTTATTGGAATGAAGAATTTCTTTGCATTTTTGGAAAGCTTTTTCAGCTTCATTAAAATCAATTTCTGTAAGGTTTTTGGGATCAACTAATTTTGCAGTTCCAAATTGGAAAATATCAATTTTATCTTGTTTGGATAAAAAATTTATTTCACCAGACAGAACTCCTTTTTTCATAAATTGGATTAAGCAAACTTTTTGTTTTTGCCCTAACGCTCTAATGATTAACCCCAAAGCGGCAGTGGTTTTACCTTTTCCATTTCCAGTATAAAGATGTATCATTTTTCTCCTTTTTTAGAACGCTTGGAATACTCCAAAATATGACTATTATGTCAAGAATTTATTGGAATTATCAAGAAATTAAAATGAATCTATTGTTCACAATTTAATTTTTTGTTTGACGCTATTATGGCAAAAATATTCTTTAAATGCAATAAAATTTGGAGGGAATCTATGCCTTGTTTTTATGTTCCAGAATTGCAAAAAGAGCAAAAAAAGATAAAAATAATCGGGAGTGAACACCATCATTTGAGCAATGTATTTCGTAAAATTGAAGGTGAAATTATTTTGTTAACAAACGGAAAAGGGCTTTTGGCAAACGCTGAAATAACGCAAAATTCTTCCAAAAATACAGCGTTAAAAATAATTAAAATTACGGAAGAAAAAATTTCTCAGCCAATAATTACTGTTGCTTTTCCGCTTTTGAAAAATAAACACGATAATTTAATAATTGAAAAATTGACTGAACTCGGGGTAAAAAAAATCTATCCAATCACATCAAAGCGAACTGTGCGCAAGGTTTCGCAAAATACAATTGAAAAATTTGAGAAAATTGCAATTTCCGCCATCAAACAGTGTGATAATGCCTTTTTGCCAAAAATTTATGCGGTACAAAATCTCAAAGAATTGATGACAAAATTAACAAAAGAAAATATATTACCACTTGTCGCTTTAGAATTTGGGGATAATAAATTATTGCCAGAAATAATTGAAGATAAAAATGTGTGCCTAATAATTGGTCCCGAAGGTGGATTTGATGAATCTGAAGCGAAGTATTTAGAAAAGAGCGGAGCAATTTTTTTTACTTTGGGAAATCATATTTTGCGAGCAGAAACTGCGGCTATCACTGCAGTTTCACAAACGTTGGCAATTCGTTTGGCAAAAGATAAAAAATATTATTGATGAAAAATAATTTCCAAATCTGAAAAAGAGAATTAAAGCAATCAAGAAAAATCAGAAGAAATTTAAGTTGCCAATAAATGGTAAAGATATAATATTGCATTTGAAAATCGAGGAGAAATTATGAAGGAAAATAAAGTCAGCGAAAAAGTAAAAGATGCAGTCGTTAACGCAATCCATGCGGGTGAAGATGTAGTAAAGGTTTTAGGAAATATTACGAAAGAAATTATTTCGACCGCCAAAGATGAAGAATTAGAGACAAAAGAAAAAGCACAAAAATTAGCAAAAGAAGCTTTGGAAGGTGCAAAAGAGGGCTACAAAAAAGCCAAACCACCAACGGAAGAATTTGTAAAAAAAGCCGCTGAAACGATTGGCGAGAATTTCAAAGAGCATGCTCCTAAAGTTGCCAATTTCGTGAAAGAAATTTTTAGCGGAATTGTGGAAGGCACGAAAGAAGTAATTGATGAAAGCAAGAAAAAGGCACAATCGGACAAAAAAGAATAGATAAAAGTTGATTATCTTTCATTGACAAATTTTAGGTCATTCAAAATTTGAAGACATCTATTTCTTGGTTTTTACAATTTTTTATATTTTCGGGGAAATCTATGCCAATGAGGTTAAAATGAAAGAACTCAATTTCGTATTAGATATTGGAAATACTCACATTGTATTAGGCGTATTCGATGGCAATAATATTTTGCATTCGTGGCGGATAAGTGCTGATGTTAAGAAAACCGAAGATGAATATTTTGGGATTATACATAATTTATTTAAGGTGGCAGAAATTCAGCAACAAACAATCGTAAAAGTTGCAATAAGTTCTGTCGTTCCAAGTTTAGGAAGAGTCTTTTCTCATCTACTTCAAAAATATTTTCCCAAAACAAAGTTGATAAATGTTACGGCGAATACAAAATTAGGATTGAAATTTCCCATGAAAAATTCCAGTTTTGTCGGAGCAGATTTGGTTGTGAATGCTTATGCAGCAAAGGAAATTTACAAAACCAATTGTATCATCTGCGATCTTGGTTCTGCTACCACAATTCAGCTTGTGGGTAAAGATGGATATTTTTATGGAACCGCTATCATTCCGGGAGTTTTAACTTCAGCCAAAAATTTATTTGAAACCGCCTCGCAATTAACCAATATAAAATTAGAAATTCCAAATAAAATTTTAGGCGTAACAACCCACGAAGCCTTGAATTCTGGAATTGTTTATGGAAACGCATTTATGTTAGATAAATTCATCTCCGAAATAAAAAATAATTTTAAGAAACTTGATGAAATCAAAGCAATTGCAACTGGTGGTATTTCCGAATTGATTTGTGATAAATCGACTGAAATTGATGTTATTGATAAATATCTTACTTTGACGGGTTTAAATCTAATTTGTTCTGAAAAGTAAAAAATAACGTAAATGAAAATATTATTGATATTAATTCTATTATTTGCGATTACAATTGCATCTGCATTCGTTTTTGAACCGGATATTTATCTTGAAGGATTTCCACAATTAGACGGGAATTCAATAGATTTTTACCATTTTGATAAAGGACTTTCCCTATCTCCAACCCACCGAGTTGCATTAAATAATCAGAGTTTAAAAAATGAAATTGATCTCAATTATGACTCAAACTTGGTGAAGATAACATTTAAATCAAGCGATTTAATAGTTACTTTGCCAGTATATATTTCAATTCAAAAATATTATTCCAATATCTATAAATTTGTTTTTAAAAAGAAATTAAAAGAGAAAATGCAAAAATTATTGGAAGATACCGAACGTGCCGAAGGAAGAGGATTGTTCTCTGAAATTGAGATAGGATTGCCAGATATTCCATTGCCAAAATCGGTTCGTAGATTTATGGGAAACAAAGCGGGAAGATTAAATTTAGATGGAAGTCAAAAATTAGATATTTCTGTTAGTAACACAACCAGAGCAAATGATATGCAGGCCGAAAACGATAAAAAAAATGATATTGATGTTGTTCTAAAACAGGATTTAGATATTAGATTACATGGCACGATCGGAGAAAAAATTCATGTTGATGTGAATCATCGTTCTACTTCTGATGATAATGTAATGGCAACGCCAACCGAAATTAATGTTTCTTATGAGGGAGATGAGGACGAAATTTTAAAAAGTTTGGAAGGTGGAAATATCGCTCTATCTTTGAGTGGATCAGAATTTATTCGTTATAGCGTCTCGTCTGAAGGACTATTTGGCATTAAAGCCAAAACAGAGGTAGGAAATCTAAAAATTACCACAATTCTTGGAAAAGATGAAGCAAAAAAAGATACAAAAAAATACAGCGGTAGTTCACAAGCAGATTCTACCGTAATCGAAAGTAGAAATTTTGTGAGTAGAACACATTACTTTATTGCTGACCCAAACTATATGTATAACTTTGAATCTGGTCCACAAGGTTGGGCTGACAACGCAATAGAATTAACTGATAGAGGTGAGTGGCTATTAACAGATTATGGTGCAAATGTCTTGCCAAAGCCGAATGAGGATATTACTGTTTATCTGGATGACCACAACGCCAATAATAATACAAATAACACAATCGAAGGAGTTAGTACAGATGAAACAAATACCACTATATATAATTTTGAAATACTAACTGATGGTTCCGATTATTTTGTTGATTACGAATCGGGAATTGTTATTATGAATCAAACGATAGATAAAAGATATACTATCGGAATAACCTACACGCAAATGAATGACACAATAGTTGGATGCGATTCTATTTCTAATTTAGAAGTGAAATTATTGCGAGAATCAAATCAGGATTACGGCGGACAATATTGGGATTTGCAAATTAGAAATATTTATAGTCTTGGAATGCAAAATATTAAAAATGAAGGTTTTGATTTACGAGTCTTCCAAGAAAACGAAGACCAAACGCAAAACTATTATCTTCCTTCAGATATCAGCACAGGAGATTATGTTACTTACAATGATTATTTGCGTTTAGATACTAACGCAGATGGCAAGATAAATGGAGAGGATACGACGGTAAATTTGCAATCCGGGTATATTATATTTCCATTCTTAAGACCATTTGAATCACTAAACGACAGCATTTTATATCAAGATGAGAATATTCAATATGATGAATTTGAAAATTATATTTCTGTAAAAGGTCAGGTTGGCCGAGGACAAATATCTTTGGGGCAGATGAATATTTTGCCAAATAGTGTTGTTATCAAAATTGGTCTGGATCAAACTAAGCTTCAGGAAAATATTGATTACATCGTCGATTATGATTTTGGGAACATCACTTTTCTCACTTCCAGAGCCAAAGATCCAGGGGTTGAAATTGATATTAGTTACCAGTTTGTTCCACTCTTTTCGATAGATAGCAGGGTTATTATGGGAATGCGTGCAGATATGGAACTTAGCCCTAATTTTGATTTGGGCGGAACAATAATCTATCAATCAGAAAAAGTTAAAGAAGATCATCCCAAAATTGGCAGTGAAAATCGTAGTATTATCTTAGCAGATATTGATGGCAAAATAGATTATGAAGTTCCTTTCATCACAAAAGCAATTGATTTTTTGCCTTTAATAAAAACAGATGCAAAATCAAGTGTTTCTCTCTCCAGTGAAATTGCAATGAGTATTCCAAATGTGTATGGTAGTGACAAACAACACAACAAAGATGAAGCATATATTGATGACATGGAATCTATTCTTGATGCCTTCCCATTAGGAGTAACGAGATCTGTTTGGTCGCCTGCCAGTGAGCCACATTTTGCTTTGGGAGAAGAGTCAAATTTTAGTAAAGCAAATATTAATTATTATATGCCCCAAAATATTTATAGAAGAGATGTTTATGACCCATCTTCCTTAACTGAAGAAGAGGAACGAGAGAAAGTTTCTGTGCTTGCCTGTAAAATAAAACCTATGTTATCAGAATATCCTCGAGATTCCATGAAATATTGGGCTGGAATAATGAAATATGTGGGAAATCAGATGGATTTTTCTAACAAGAAATATTTGGAATTTTTGGTAAAAGTTGATACACTAAATTCCAATCCAACCCCCGTTACAATGCATATTAATTTGGGTGATATTAACGAAAACTTTTATACTTTTACCGATTCATTAGAATATGAAATTCTGGATATTGAAGACGGACTTGTTTATAGAGACGGAATTTTAGATTATGGAGAAGATGTTGGTTTGGATAGAGTTGCAAATGGAAACGAAGGTGATGACCCGAATGATGATTGGAGCAACGAAAAAGTAATTGTAAATGGAGATGAAGAATATCCTTATATCAATCGGACAGAAAACAATAACAGATTGGATTCAGAAGACCTTGATGATAACGGAATGCTGAACACAAAAGATGTCTATTTTGAGTATTCTGTGCAATTAAATAGTGGATCTGAATATTCCCAAAATATCTATAAAGGTTGGGAATTATTTCGTGTTCCAATACACGGTAATGAGAATTTTAAAATAGTAACTGATCAGAATAATCTCTCACCAGATATCGAAGAGATATGTTATGCACGAGTTTGGTTTGAAGTAGAAGATACCACGCGCATAAAAATAGCATCGATGGATATTGTTGGGAATAAATGGGAAGAGGATAAAATTCGTGATGATAACGAGGAAATTTGTAATAATGAAAATGAAATAATGAGTGTGGGCATTATCGATAATCAAAAAAGTCAGCACTATATTTCTGCACCATACACAGTTATTGAAGAATCTGGTGAAGAAACTGTGGAACAATCATTAACAATAAATTATGAAAATTTGGGAGCAGAACATCATGGATTAGTTACCCAAAAATTTCGAGAATCATTCAATTTTCTTGGCTACAATAAAATTAGGTTTTGGGTCTATTCAGAACTACCAGATTCCTCTTTAAGTGGAATTAGTGATAAACCAGATTCGCTAATAATGCGGTTAGGCTCCGATTCCTTAAATTATTATGAAATCAAACATAAATTGGATACACAATATTATTTTCAAGATGGAATGGATATTGATGGCTGGCGTGAAATCGAAGTTGATTTTACCGATTTAACGATGCTGAAAATGGCTGGTGAAGAAGATAGCACCATTATTAATTCGAATGATAATTTTACCTTCAAAAAAGTTGGCAAACCAACCCTAACCAATATCGAAGAGATATCTTTGGGAATGCGGGCAAGTGAAGAATTTTCGGGAACGATATATTTTGATGATATCAGAGTTGCAGAACCTTATGAAGAGATTGGCTTTGCCACACGAGTATCTTTCCATGCATCCTTTGCCGATTTTTCTGCTCTTGATATTACCTATAATTGGAAGACTCAAAATTTTCAATCTTCGGCGACAAGGAACCAAAATTCTAACTATAATGAGGATACGAATTTCAATTTAATAAATAAATATTATCTCAATAAATTATTTCCAGCAGAATGGGGTTTAAATCTTCCGCTAACATTAACTCGAAATCAATCTTGGAGTATTCCACGCTTCAAAGCGAATTCAGACATTCTACTTAAAGACCTTTCAAAAGAAGATAGAGAAAAGGAACGCATAAAAAATTTGACGCATCGTGCTACTTTTAATTACAGTCAAAACAAAACTCCCCGTTCCAAAATCTTGGCACTTATTACCAAAAATACTTCAATTAGTTCCTCGATCGAAAAGAGAAAAAGCACTTCGGCAACAACAGCAGATACAACCTTTGCATTTAGTGTAACGCATGATTATGATTTGAATATTTCACTCGACAAAGTTGATTTGAATTTGTGGAAAGATTATAAATTTTATTTCTTCCCAAAACTGTTTACTAATCAAATTAAATACCAGGAATCACGTCCAAAAAAATGGCGTTGGGATACGAGTAATGACACACTCCATCAATGGATTCCGCAACTAAATTCCGATACGACCAGGACAATTAACAGCGATACTGAAATTAAATATGATGTTTTTTCTGATTTTGTATCAACCTACAAAATCTCTACAAAGCGAGATTTGATGCTGAAAAATTATTGGAAAGATTTCAATATTGGAAAAGAGAAAGAGAGACAGCAAAAAATCACACTTTCTTATTCTCCCAAATATGTCGAAAGAATATTCTCTTTTAATACCGATGCTTCAGTAGATTATGATGAAGATCACATAAAAAGTAGCGTTGAAGATACACTCTATTTTAAGGGTGGCGTAAATAGAAATATCAGCGGTAAGATAACCCTTAAAAATCGAGATTTGCTTATGAGTTTTGCCGATTGGATTGAAAATATTTTTCCAAAAAAAATCTCCTCTGAAAAAGGTGATGAAGAAAAATCTTCAGAAGAGAAAAAAGAGATCAAAAACTCAGACGAAAAAGAGAAAGCAGAAACAAAAGAAGAAGAGAAAAAAGAGAATAAAAACGAGAAAGATGAAGCATCTTCTCAAAATCCTGCTGATAATTCCAATTTTATCTCTGCGTTTATTAACTATTTTGCGCGAATAAATAATATAACCATAAATTATAATAATGGTTACAAAACATCTTATGAAGATAGATTGAAGCGTCCTGAATTTTTATATCAATTAGGATTACCACACATTTTAGATGAAACGGGTGATGATAAAGAGATTAATTCAAAAAATATTTCTGATAAATATTCTACTTCCATAACTTTTCCTATTATTGATAGACTTACTACATCTTGGAGTTATTCTAAAGAATTTAAAAGAGCTTATGGCAATAATAGTAAATTGGATATTACGACAATTTTTCCTAATATTAGTGTAACTCTTTCTGAGTTTGAAAAATTGATTCATCTGGAAGATATCTTGTCAAATTCTCGCTTATCCAGTTCATTTGTTGTTACCACGACTGAATCGGGAGATATAGATTTCACAGATCCTGAGACAAAAATGGTGAAAATAAATTTTTCTCCTTTAATCTCTTGGAATGGGAATTGGCCCTATGAAATTAGTTCTAATTTCAGTATCAATTATTCAAATAGCAAAAATGAAAGAATTATGAGCTCTTACAATACGACAACAACAGCTACAACCACTTCAGCGACTGGTCGCTTATCTTGGGCTTATTCTAATCCGGGCGGATTAAAACTTCTGTTTTATAAGACCGATATGAAGAATGAACTTACCACGAATATTAATTTTTCATTCGAGAATACTTTGAATGAAACCAAAGGACAAGATGGTTCTGTAACTGATGTCGAAAAAATAAAATATTCAATTAAACCGGGAGCATCATATAAATTCAATAGAAGTATAAATGCTGGATTGACAAGTAATTATGAATGGAATTTAGATAAAAAAAGAGACAAAGAAATAACCACTTTTAGTTTAGGAATTTGGATAGAAATTCTATTTTAATCTGTTAGTTTACACCTTTCAAATTTTCAAGAAATCGCTCTCTTTTTTCTTCTTCGGAAAGATGCTCTTTATATTGATAAAACATTTTTTTCCAGCGTCCGTGATTTGGATTTGGCAAAATAATATATTTATTTCCAAAATCTTTTTTATGAATATTGGTCATTTTGTTTCTATCTTGAATATTTTCACCGTAAAAAATTTGAGAAAAGTCTACCAAATTATCACCAATCAAAAGAATAATTTCATATTTTTCTGAAACAAAATTTCTTCTTGGTGATTTATCTGAAATTCTGTTTTGTCGCATTAAAAGGTGAGCTTTGCTAACTTGTGGAAATTTGAGATTGTTCAGATTATTGGCTGTGAATTCTCGATATTTTTCATCTCGGTTTGTAATATAAAATATGTGAAATCCCAAACTATCAGCTTTTTGCAAAAACTCCAAAGCGCCGGGAATTGTTTCTGCTTTTTCTTTTTTAATCCAATCGCCAAACGATTCAGAAAATTCATCATTTTTGATTTTTTCAGCTCGATAAGGTGAGTTATCTAAAATCGTTTCGTCAACATCAATCACAACAGCTTTCAATTTGGCATTCTCTTTTTGCTCAAAAATTTTTATTTCAGCCAAGTTGTATGCTTGATAGCATAAAGCACGATATTCCGCAGAAGTTTGTTGCCAAAGAACAGAGATTAAATATTTCTCTTCTTTTATTCTGAAAGAATTTAAGGAGGCAAATAAAGCTAACAAAATGAGTAATATTATTCTCTTCATTTATCCTCCTAAAAGTTAAAATTTATTTTTATTTAACTTGTTTAATCGCCTGTTTTAATGCAGTCTCTAACATTTCATTTGGTGGCGTTGGAATAAAGTTATTTTCCATCAAAGATGTTGTCATGTCGCGTGAATAATCAATATCTTTTTTGGCAATTTCGAATACTTCATCCCAAGTTAATTTAATGCGCGCAACACCATCTTTGATAGCCTGCATTGCTACATCGGCGGCTTCCACGGCAAATACTCCAGCTTCGTCCATTGTTGGTACAATATTTTCTGGATTGATGCCTCGTTTTTCTGCATAATTTGCCAGAGAGTGAGCGGCTGATATTGCCATATTATCGGTTATTTTTCGTGCTCTAATTATTAAAGCTCCTTTCAAAATTCCTGGAAAACCAAGTGAATTATTTACTTGATTTGGAAAATCTCCTCTTCCAGTAGCAACGATAAATGCACCAGCTTCTTTGGCGGCATAAGGATAGATTTCTGGAACTGGATTTGCACAAGTGAAAACAATAGCTTTATCTGCCATAGAGCTTATCCACTCTGCTTTCACGGTATGAGGACCTGGCTTAGAAAGAGCTATCAGCACATCTGCACCTTTGCAAGCTTCCGAAAAATTTGTAATTTTATCTGGATTTGTATTTTTACACAATTCCCATTTTCGATAAAAACGCTTATCTGCTTTGATGTCATCTCGGTCTGATGTAAGCCCACCCTTGGAATCGAAAAGAGAGATTTTTTTAGGATCTCCACCAGCCGTGATTATCAAGCGTGCAATAGTTGTATTAGAAGCTCCTGCTCCCAACATTACGACCTTCACATCTTCAATTTTTTTCTTTGCAAGTTTGAGTGCATTAATTAAACCAGCAAGCGTTACGCAAGCAGTTCCCTGAGCATCATCGTGCCAGACAGGAATATCACACTCTTCGCGAAGAGTATCCAAAACTTTGTAGCAATTTGGTTGCGAAATATCTTCCAAATTTATAGCTCCAAAACTCGGTTGCACCATTTTTACAAAATCAATAATTTTTTGTGGATCATTCTCACCATTTTCATTTTTACTATCCACGCATAATGCTGTCGCATCTACGCCACCGAGATATTTCATTAAGAATGCTTTTCCTTCCATCACGCCGAGTCCGCCGGGAGGAGTGCAGTCGCCATCTCCGAGAACACGCGTAGAATCACTAACTACTCCAACTAAATTTCCGCGATTGGAGGTATCGAAGCTGGTTTCATTGTCATCTCTGATGGTAGTGGATATTTTGGAAACACCCGGAGTATACCAAACATTGAACCAATTAAAGCCCAAAACCCCAGCTTTGGGAACAGTCTGGATTTTTCCACCATAAAATTTATGAGTTGTTAAAGATAATTCTTTCAAAAAGATAGTTTTTGCTTTTGCAATTTGTTCTTGTGAAAAATCGTCTGGAAAAACCTTGTTTAAATTTGACAAATCAGTTTTTATTTTCTCCATTGAAAATTACTCCTATTTTATTTTTTATACTTTTTAATTCCTGTTTGATAAATATCGTTTCCATTTGTATCATTGGCAACAATGCAAGGAAAATTGTCCACTTCCATTTTGCGAATTGCCTCCGTTCCAAGATCTTCGTAAGCAATGATTTTAGCTTTTTTTATAGATTTTGCTACAACAACTGCTGCGCCACCGATAGCGGCAAAATAAACAGCTTTATTTTTTTTCATTGCATCAATTACTTCTTTACTACGAGGTCCTTTACCTATCATTGCTTTGAGTCCAGCATTTAATAAAGCAGGAGCAAAAGGATCCATTCTGTAACTGGTGGTTGGTCCAGCAGAACCGATTGGTTTTCCCGGAGGTGCCGGAGCAGGACCTACATAATAGATAATTTGTCCTTCAATATTGAAGGGTAAACTTTTACCTTTTTCAAGAAGCTCTACGAGTCTTTTATGAGCCGCATCCCTTCCCGTATATACAGTTCCAGAAATAAATACTTTATCGCCTATCTTTAGTTTTTCCAAATCTTCAGTTTGGAGTGGTGTTTTTAAATAAATATCCATAATTACCTCAAATTATTACACTTTTATGTCGAGCTGCATGACACTGAATATTCACAGCAACAGGCATCGATGCAATATGACAAGGTTTTGCCAAGATATGTACAGCCAGAGCAGTTGTGTTTCCGCCTAAACCTTGAGGTCCGATACCCAAATTATTTATTTTTTCCAAAATTTCTGCTTCCACTTTTGCCCATTTTGGATTGGAATTTTCTTCATTCAAATTTCGCAAAAGAGATTTTTTAGCAAGTAGTGCACTCTGCTCAAAATTTCCACCAAGCCCAACTCCCACAATGATAGGAGGACAAGGATTTCCACCGGAACGGCGAACTCTATCGACCACAAAATCTATAACACCTTCAATGCCATCTGCAGCTTTCATCATTTTTACTTCGCTCATATTTTCGCTTCCGCCACCTTTTGGGGCGATGGTAATTTCCAATTTATCACCCGGAACGATATCTGTGTAGATGATTGCGGGCGTGTTATCATTTGTATTTTTTCTTTCGATAATTGGGTCATCCACCATTGATTTACGCAAATATCCATCTTTGTAACCTTGCCGAACACCTTCGTTAATGGCTTCGATAAAATCTCCACCAACAAGATGAATATCTTGTCCAATTTTAACAAAAACTACGGCAATACCAGTATCTTGGCAACTCGGCATTTTCTCTTTGGCTGCCAATTCATAATTTTCCAATAAAATTGAAAGCACTTCTTTTGCTGTTTCAGATTTTTCTGTTTTGCTAAATTCCTTGAGCTTATCGGTAATATCTTCCCCAATATAATAGTTGGCATCAATACACAACTTTTTCACCTCAGGAGTAATTTTATTTACATTGATTTCACGCATAAAACCTCATTTATTTGTCATTATTTTTGCAATAGTTTCGCCTATTTTTGCAGGAGTTTGTGCCACTTCTACGCCGGCATCTTTAAGGGCTTTAATTTTTTCTTGAGCCGTTCCTTTTCCACCAGCAATTATTGCACCGGCGTGTCCCATTCGTTTTCCTTTGGGTGCAGTTTGTCCTGCAATAAAAGCGACAACGGGTTTAGAAATATATTTTTTGATATATTTTGCTGCTTGGATTTCTAAATCTCCACCAATTTCGCCAATCATCACAATTGCATCTGTCTCTTCATCTTGTTCAAAAAGTTTAAAAAGGTCAATAAAAGTTGTTCCAATAATTGGATCTCCGCCAATTCCAATGGCAGTTGTTATTCCAAAACCAGCTTGCACAACTTGATTAGCCGCTTCGTAAGTGAGAGTTCCAGATTTAGAAATAACTCCGATATTTCCTTTTTTGAAAACAAATCCCGGCATAATTCCAATTTTTGCCTCTTCTGCGGAAATTATTCCCGGACAATTTGGTCCAATTAGTTTAGCATTTTTGGAATCGACGAACTTTTTTGCTATCATCATATCGTTTACAGGAATTCCTTCCGTAATGCAAATTATTACTTTGATTTCCGCATCAGCGGCTTCCATCACGGCATCGGCGGCAAAAGCAGGTGGAACAAAAATAACACTTGTATCAGCTTTAGTTTTGAAAACAGCTTCTCTTACGGTATTAAAAACTGGTTTACCGAGATGTGTTTCCCCACCTTTTCCAGGAGTAACCCCGCCCACAATATTAGTGCCATATTCGATACATTTTTCAGAGTGAAAGGTTCCCTCTTTTCCGGTGAAACCTTGCACAATAACTTTGGAATTTTTATTTACAAGAATACTCATAATTTCACTCCTCTCGCCGCTGAAACTACTTTTTTGGCACCATCGGCCAAATCGTTTGCTGTGATTATATTTTTCATATTAGCATTATTTAAAATGATAGCAGCTTCTTTGGCATTTGTTCCGTCTAATCTTACAATAAGTGGAACATCTACTTTCGTTTTTTGGGTAGCTTCCAAAATACCATTTGCAATCCGATCGCAACGAACAATACCACCAAAAATATTGACGAAAATGGCTTTTACATTTTCATCTGCCAAGATTATTTCAAATCCTTTTGCAACCGTTTTTGCGTTGGCAGCACCACCAACATCAAGAAAGTTTGCCGGTTCCCCACCTTCGTGTTTAATAATATCCATCGTGGACATTGCCAAACCTGCACCATTCACCATGCAGCCAACATTTCCATTTAATTTCACATAACTTAAATCATATTTTTTTGCTTCAGTTTCGGTTGGCTCTTCTTCATTAACATCGCGCATATTTTCAATATTTGGATGGCGGAAGAGTGCATTATCATCAAAATTCATTTTTGCATCAAGTGCAACAAATTGCTCTCTTTCATCTAAAATTAGCGGATTAATTTCGATTAAAGAGGCATCATTTTCGATATAAACATCATAAAGAGATTTGGCAAATTTGGAGAATGATTTCATTTGTATTTTGGAAAGGCTCAGTCCAAAAGCAAGTTTACGAGCGTGAAATCTTTGAAATCCAATGAGTGGATCAATTGCTACTTTCACTATTTTTTCAGGAGTTTCATCTGCCACTTTTTCTATTTCAACTCCACCTTCGGTAGACGCCATCATCACCGGCATTTCAGAAGTTCTATCCAAAACTATTCCGAGATAAAATTCTTTCTTAATATCTAAACCTTCGGCGATGAAAATTTTCTTAACCAGTTTTCCGGCAGGTCCAGTTTGATGAGTGATGAGGGTCATTCCCAGTATTTGTGTAGCATGCTTTTCTACTTCGTTCAAATTTTTAGCAAATTTTACACCACCACCTTTTCCGCGACCACCGGCGTGAATTTGTGCTTTCACAATCCAAAAATTTCCACCGATTTTTTCAGCGGCTTTGCGTGCATCCTTTGCATCTTCAATCATAATTCCAGATTGAATTGGGATTTTGTAATCAGCAAAAATTTCTTTCGCCTGATATTCGTGTATGTTCATAGTTCCTCTTTACTTTTAATAAAGTGTACCTTGATAGGTCGTTGTTAATTGCTTTGCCTTCACATGATTTGGAATGTAATCTGGCAATAAAATCGGTGAAATTCGTTTTTTAT
>CAYQOZ010000026.1:0-15390 GCA_964419355.1 uncultured Candidatus Cloacimonadota bacterium
ATGGTAACTATTACAGCAGTAGCCCCCAAAACAATCCCACTGGACCCACAAACGGCTATTACCGTGTTTTGCGGGGTGGTTGTTGGCGCGCCAACAATCTCTATTGTCGTGTTGCCAATCGCCTTCACATTGCTCCGAATGTTATCTACTACGACTTCGGGTTTCGATTCCTCAGGCCAGTGGAATAATTTCAGGTAAAATAGATGTATTATACTTTATTATCTGAGAAAGCCAGTAAACACTATACTGGCTATACAGGCAACCTGAAATTAAGATTTGAGCAACATTGTGCAGGCAAAGTAGATTCAACAAGGTATAGGCGTCCATTAAAATTAATATATTATGAAGCGTGTTTAGCTGAAGAAGATGCTTTAAGGCGAGAGAAATATTTAAAGAGTTATTATGGTCGTCAGTATTTAGCAAAGCGTCTCAAATCTTATTCCACCAGGCTCAGGGCTCTCTAAAATGTTACCCTTTGCACTTTTACAGTGTGGAATTTAGCGTAGCGGGTTCCACATTCTTTAATTTTTTGTTTCTTTTTTCGGGAAAAAAGAAAAAGTAAGGTTTTTAAATTTGGCGTTTTGCTTTGCAAAGCCGCCAATAATTCCCCTCTAAAAAGAGGAGATTAAATTAGCCCCCAACTTCAGTTGGGGGAATAAAAGATAGTGAAAGAATAACAAAACCGTTTCAACGGTTTTAAAAAAGAGGAAATGTATGAAAAAAATTATGATTATTTTGTTTATCGTATTTATGTTGTCATTAAATGCTATCACTGCAAATCAACTGCAACAAATGCAAAATAACGGAGCATTAATTGTGGGAAAAGGAATCGCTAAAACAGAATTAGAAGCGGATAAACTTGCTTTGGAAGACCTTGCTTCACAAATAATTGTAGAGGTAAAAAGTAGTTTCATCAATATTGCCAAAGAGGAAAACTTTAAGGTAGAAGAGTATTGTAAAAGTGTGGTAGAAACGTTTTCTGATGTTCAGCTGAGCAATGCTAAAAAATTTATTGACCCTGCATCTACAAAAGATAATAAAATTATCTATCGTTACCTAACACCAGAAGATAAGAATAGAATATTCGCAGAACGTAAAACACAAATACTATCTCTCGTTACGGAAGGTGAAATTGCTGAAGCAGAAAATAACGCAGTCGATGCAATCAGAAATTATTATTGGGCATTAATGCTCTTAAAAACTCATCCCGAACATAAAACAATTACCTACTATTTCAATAATAAAGAGCGTATTTTGAATATTACTCTTGTTAGTCAAATCGAGAAAATTCTTTCTGCTATAAAGATTGAAATATCGTCTGTAAATGATGTAAAAGATTCAAATTACCTTGATATTATTCTTTCTGCTTCGTATAAGAAAAAATCTACAGATGGTTTGTTGGTCAAATATTACGATGGTTATCAATGGTCAGATTTTGAACGTTGGACAGATGGAAAGGGATATTTTAGCATCAAAAAATCTATGGTCGAAACAATGAATTTTGTAAATATGAAAATTGATTATAGTTTTGCTAATCACGGTTTTAGTGGAGATATTCAACAAACTCTCGGTGCAATGAAATCGTATCAGTTTAATAATTCTAATAAGAGATGTGAATTTGCCAAAAATGAGATTAAAGAGCTTGAATCGACAAAATCTTTAATCTCTTATGAAACTGATATATCTGATGAAAAAATTGAGATATTGGCAAGTGTAATTACGGCAATTTCAGCTAAAGATTTGGGAATTTCACGGAAACATTTTTCGACTAAAGGTTTCAGAGATTTTAATGCTCTTATTGGTTATGGCAATGCTGAAATTCTTCCCGAAAGAGTTAAATTGGAAATTTTAGAAATTGGTAAATTAAGTGTTGTGCGTGGTATTCCACTAAAATTTAATTTCCGTACTTCCAACGAAAATTTTACCGAAAAAGTGAATTTTGTTTTTGATGAAAACAATAAAATTGATGGTGTTACCTTTTCTTTATCTGATGTTGCGATAAAAGATTTAATGAATAAAGATTATGGAACAGAAGAAGAAAAAGCATTAATTGTAAATTTCGTTGAGCAATATAAAACAGCTTATTGTTTGAAGGATGTTGATTTTATCAATGATGTTTTTTGTGATGATGCCCTCATCATAGTTGGTAAAGTAGTGGAACGAAAACCAGATGAATATGCGGATAAACTATATCAACAACTCGGAAAGGATTTTATAGAATATGTTACCTTGAAAAAAGGTGAATATATAAACAGAGTGAAAAAACAATTTTCCAAAAAGGAATTTATCAATATTCGCTTTTCAGATAATCAAGCTGAACGCGTTATGCACAAAGGTAAGAAAATTTATGGAATGCAAATTGCACAGTATTATTATTCCTCCGATTATTGTGATAAAGGCTATCTATTTTTGATGTTCGATTTGGAAAATCCCGATGAACCAAAAATTATGGTACGTTCGTGGCAACCGGAAAAAGCTGCAGATGGTTCTATTATTGGTGTTTCTGATTTTCAATTTGATTAGAGAACTTTCGCAAATAAATCAGTTTAATTGAGAGAAAGCATGGTAAACATGAAAATAGTTGCAATAATTCCAGCCAGATTCGATTCAGTTCGTTTTCCTGGAAAACCATTAAAATTATTGAAAGGAAAACCGATAATTCAATATGTTTATGAACAAGTTTCAAAATCTAAATTATTCGATGATGTGATTGTTGCGACTGATGATCAGCGTATTTTTGATGTGGTAAATTCTTTTGGAAAAGTGATGATTACTTCCAAAAAACATAAAAGTGGATCAGATAGAATTGCCGAAGTTGCCTCCAAAATAGATTGCGAGATTGTGGTAAATGTGCAAGGCGATGAGCCATTTATTTCGAAAGAGCCATTGCAAAAATTACTTTCTGCTTTTACTGATGAAAATGTACAGGTTGCCTCGTTGATGCACCCAATTTTGGAAGATATAGAAAATCCAAATATCGTAAAAGTATTTTGTGATAAAAATAATGATGCACTTAATTTTTCTAGAATTTCTAATCCAAAATCACAAATAAAAATTTTTCAACATATTGGTGTTTATGCTTTTAGAAAAAACGTACTCTTTAAATTTGTTAAATTAACGATGAGTAAATCAGAAAGAAATGAGAAACTTGAACAATTAAGACTTTTGGAAAATGGAATTAAAATCAGAATGGTAGAAACCGATTATATCGGAGTAGGAATTGATACACCCGAAGATTTAGAGAGAGCCGAAAAACTTTTGTTTAAAAGGAAATAATAGTAGTCCATAAAATCTCAAAAGATATATTTAACCAATATTGCCCAAAATTTCTTCAGCAATTTTCCAACCATGAGCAGTTGCATAAATGATAGAGCGAGTGGCACCAGAACAATCTCCGATAAACTTCAAATTATCAAATTTTTTGTTGCTGAGAATGTTGGAATAGAATTTAATTTCGGGAGCATAAAGCAAATTATCATCGTTGCCAATTCCAGGAATAACGCTTTCCAATTTTTCAATAAAATCGATAATACTTTCTGCAATACGGCGAGGAAAAGCTAAATTTATGTCGCCCAAAATATATTTATTTGGGTTCAAAGTTGGCATCACGCGATATAAATGTTTGGTCCTTTTGGAATCTTTGAAATTGCGATAAGTTTGCAAAATCACTCTATTTTCGCCCGCTAAGATATTCGTAAGTTGAGCAATATGAGAACCATAGCCGATTGGGTCGTTGAAGGGATGCGTGAATTTAATGGTCGTCAGAATTGCAAAATTTGTATTTTTTGATTTTTCTTTAAGCTTGGAATGTCCATTCACGGTAGCAAAATTATCATAATTTTCTGTAACTACAAATCCGCTGGGATTATTGCAAAAAGTTCTTACCATATATCCAGTTTTTGATTTATATTTTATCTTAAATTCATACATTTTTTCATTGAGATCTTCCACAATATGATTAGGAATTTCCAAACGCACACCCAAATCAACTTTAGTGTTATCTGCGATAATATCGGGAAATTTTTCAATGATAGATTTTACCAAATTATGTCCACTTCTACCCACTCCGACTATAACTTTGTCAAAAGTTTCATCATTATCTAAAATCACTTTTCCAGCAATTGGCTCGATGTTTTTTATCTTTCGGTTGAAATGAAAATGGATATTTTTGTAGCTGTCAAAATCTTCATAAATGGTGTTCAAAACTTCTTTCAGCTGATCTGTTCCCAAATGGTAGAAATCAGAAAGAATGGGTAAAAATCCCTCTTTATAGAATTTTTTGTAATATTCTAAATCGGTAAAAGAGCTTCCTACTTCATATTTTCCATCTTTTGTTTTATCGATGTAATAATTTACCAATTGTTTTTGGAGTGCTAAATCTATGTCAATATTTCCGCCCATCTCTTTGGAAACGAATAATTTACCATCAGCCCGAATACCAGAAATACTGGAAGAATAAATATCTTTGCTTTTCTCAAAAATATGAATTTCATGATTACTATTTTTGCTCTTTTCAATAAAGCCAATCGCTGCCGCACCAAATCCGATAATCGCTATTTTCATAATTTTTTACTTAATAAATTCGTTGAGATTAATTTTCGCATTTGGATCCATTTTGAATATTTTATCCAATTTATCACACGGATATGTCTGGCAAAAAGCACAATTTTTTATTTTTTTTTGCAAACAACATTCTCTTACATTACATTCCAAACAAAACTCCATCAAACAACCATTTTCCGTAAGGCAACCATCACAATTAATTTTTTCTGAACTAAATGAATAATTATCGTTTGACCACTCGATGGCAACTTTTTGTCGTGCTTCATTGTCATTTTTTTTTGTAGCAATAAATGCCGGACAAGAAGAGCATTTTATTCCACAAAATGAGATTATTTTTTCCATCATTTCTCCAACTTTAGGGCTTCAATTTTTTCCGTATTCAAATTCATCTCTTTTGCAATTTCATCATTATTCCAACCGGATTTAACGAGTTTCTGAATAATTTCCTTCTGAAATTTTTCATCGCCAAATCCATTTGTCGAGCGGAAAGAAACGAGTTCGCTATTCATTTTTTTTAGCTGTTTTCTTCGATTTAAAATAATGATTAAAATGAGAAGTAAAATCAAAAAGACAATGCTCAAACCGAAAATAAATAGCTGTTTTTTGTTAAAATGTTTAAAAATATTTTTCTTTGACTGTTTAATATTTGCAGGAATTTCATCAACATTCTTTGGAACTATTTTTTCCTGAACTTCATTTTTTATTGAGTCAATTTTTGCTTCTTTTTGCAAATTTTTGTATTTTTCGACAAGATTAATATTTTCTAATTGTTGATGAAAATCTATGAAACTTTGAAATTCATCAGGAGTTTTGGGAGAATTAGTTGCAAATAAATCAAACACAAGTTTATAATGATTATCTTCATAAAATCCGAAAGAATCAAAGCTAAAATTATAATTATTATTTTCCTGAATGAGTGTGTTAATGCCAATTTTGAACGAGATATTATTTTCGTAAAAACCATATCGAAAACTTGTGAGAATTTGATTATTTTCGATTATTTTATTTTGCACTGAACTATTTTTTTGACAGTTTAAAAGCGTAACCGTTAGGTTATGATCTTCTGCTATAATTTTATGCTTTGGTTTGGAATCGAAAACGAGAACAACGCGGTCTATCAAACCATAATTACGATGATAAACATCTTGCAAATTGGTGGCAAAAATAGTTATTGTGAACGTTAAAATGGCCAATATCAGCAGATATTTTTTCATCATTTTTTCCTCTTTAATGCTTGCACATTTTCATCATTAAGAAAGTGTGTTTTCTTCAACTTCTTTTTTACTTTGCTCAAACTTTTTTGATATTTGGAACTATTTTTATCCAATGAATGTGCTCTGGAAATATATTGATAAGCTTTTTTATATTTTTTCGTTAGAAAATAAATAGAGCCGATATTATGTAAAATGTTGGCATCTTCCGGAGAATATTCTTCAGCTTCGATGAGAAATTGAATTGCCTTTTCGCAATTTTTATTTTTTAGTGCCAAAGTTGCTCGATTAAATAGTTGCTTGGATTTTACATATTTTTTTCTGGCAATGCTATCTTTTGCAACATTCAAATATTTTTCTAATTTAGAATTTTTTGCTGCTATTTTTTCATAAAGTGGAATTGCTTCATTCCATTTTTTCTGCATCATTTTGCACTCTGCCAACGAAAGTGTGTTCAGTTCATTTTCTGGATATTTTTCGTGAATTTTTAGCAGGTATTTTTCGGCTTCTGGATATTTGCCGAGTGTCATCAAGGTAACCGAAACATTAAATAAATTAGCTGCAGAATCATTTATCAGAAGCACTTTCTGAAAAATGGAATAAGCTTTTTCAACTTTGCCTTTTGTTAAAAGTTTTTGTCCTTTTTGGCGAAGGTGATTTTCTTTTACGGAACTAAAAAAAGTCATTTTTTATCTTTTTCTTCAGCTAATTTTATTTTTATCTCTTCTGCCCTTTTTTTGGCCGCTGCTTTTTTCTCTGCTCTTGTTTCTTTTAATGGATCGAAAATGGCTGCGGTAGGGCATACATCAGCACACATTCCGCAAACAATACACTTATCGTAATCTATTATTGCTAAATTGTTATCCATTGTTATTGCATCGACAGGGCATTTCTTCACACAAAGTGTACAGGCAATACATGCAGTGTTATTTCCACAAGCCTTTCTAGAAACTGCTCCTTTATAGTGTGAAGCACAAAGAATATGAACACGTTTTTTTATTGAGACCATTTCAATGAGGTTTCTTGGGCAAGCAATAGCACATGCTCCACAACCTGTGCATTTTTCTTTATTAATGATAATCATTCCGTTATCGTCAATCTGCATTGCATCAAATTTACACGACCGAACACAATCGTATTGGAAGACACAACCGTAATTACAAAGATTTGGTCCAGCTGAAACGAGAATTGCGGCTTTGCAAGTAGGAATTCCCTGATATTCATAACGCAAAAAAGTATTATCTTTTCCACCGCTCTGACAATGAATAATAGCAACTTTTCTGTCTGTTGTGGTTGCTTCCATTCCCATTATCTCAGCAATATGTTTTATCACGTCATCTCCACCCGGAGCACAAAGATTTATCTCAGCACCTTTTTCTACAATTGCCTCTGCATATGCTACACATCCTGGATATCCGCAAGCACCACAATTTGCACTTGGTAAAATTTCGTTGATATCTTCTATTTTTGGATCGATTTCCACGTGAAATTTTTTCGAGGCAAATGCTAAACCAAGACCATAAATAATACCGAGTGTACCTAAAGTGATTATTGAGTAGATTAATATTTCCATCAATTTCCTCCTAAAATTTGAGTCCAGAAAAACCGAGAAAAGCGAGTGCCATACTTCCAGCAACAATCATTGCTATCGGCATTCCTTTCATACTAACAGGAAGCTCTGCTCTTTCCAATCTTTCCCTAATTCCAGCCATTAAAATAAGAACCAAGGTAAAACCGATTCCGGCAAAAAGTCCGTTCAAAATGGAAAATATAAAATTATATTCTTCATTGATATTTAAAATCGCTACACCCAAAACTGCACAGTTTGTGGTAATGAGCGGAAGGAAAACTCCAAGTGCTTTATAAAGTGCAGGTGCTGTTTTTTGAATTATCATTTCCACAAGCTGTACAAGCGATGCTATCGTAAGAATGAATGCGATTGTTTGCAAAAATTCGATATGCAATGGAACCAAAAGATAAGTATGAA
The DNA here is from genome assembly GCA_964419355.1 of uncultured Candidatus Cloacimonadota bacterium. Classification (GTDB taxonomy): domain Bacteria; phylum Cloacimonadota; class Cloacimonadia; order Cloacimonadales; family TCS61; genus TCS61. The sequence continues at coordinate 7,762 of CAYQOZ010000026.1, forward strand.
TAAGCCATGTAAATGTAGATGCCATTGTCATCACAAATATAACAGCCATTCCCATACCAAGTGCGGAATCCAATTTTTTGGAGACACCAATATAAGGGCATAGCCCTAAGAATCGCATTAATACAAAATTTTGAACGAAAATGGCCATTACAGCCATGAAAAGTATTTTTCCAACAAATTCCATTTATATCTCCTATTTCTTCTTCTTTATATTCATCAAGCCCATTAGCAAACCCATCACGATAAATGCACCGGGTGCCAAAATTGCTACCAACATCGGCTGATAAGTAGCAGGAAGAATCTTGAAACCAAGTAATTCTCCCACACCCAAAAATTCTCTGATAGCACCAATTACAACAAGTGCTAAAGTGAAACCAATGCCCATTCCAAAACCATCAAAGATGGAAGGAATAACATTATTCTTACCGGCAAATGCTTCGGCTCTTCCAAGAATTATGCAGTTTACCACAATCAGCGGAATGAATAATCCCAGATTTTTGTGAAGTGCCGGCACATAAGCTTCCATCACCATATCGACAATCGTTACAAAGGATGCAATGACTACAATATAAGCTGGAATTCTGATTTTATTGGGAATGAAATTTTTGATTAAAGAGATGAAAATGTTGGAGCTAACTAAAACGAAAGTTGCTGCCAAGCCCATTCCAATTGCGTTTTCCACAGAGGTGGTAACCGCAAGAGTGGGGCATAATCCCAAAGCCATCACAAATACAGGATTTTCTTTGATTATTCCCTTGGTGAATTCTTTGATTAAGTTCATTCTGCATCCTCCTCTTTTTTCTCAAGTTTGGAAATTTCTTTTTCTAAAAATTTTATTCCATTACTGATAGAATTTGCAATTGCTCGACTGGTAATTGTTGCTCCGGTTAAGCTCTTGATTCCACCACCATCTTTATCAACTGCAACTTCGGAGTTTAAACCCGTAAATAGATTTTGGAACTCTTCATTTTCGCAATTTGCTCCTAAACCAGGAGTCTCTTTTTGGTCAATCACCTTAATTTTATTTATTTTGAAATCAGGGGTGATGCCGACCATCGTTTTTATATTGCTACTATAACCGTAAAGAGAGGCGACTAAAGTGTAGCCGACAATTTCGCCGTCATCATTTTTTCCACAATAAATTGATTCCTTATTAAATTCTAAAATGTTTTCAAATGATGTTGCATTAGTGAGAACTTCTTTTCTTGCCAATTCTTTTTGCTTTTTTCGGTTTTCTTCAATAATCGGTTTTGTGAGCCCATTTACATAAGCCAGAATACCACTCGCAATTGCCGTGATAATAAATAAAACCAAACCCAGTTTTATATAATATTTCATTTTTTTACCTCCCCAAAACTTTTTGGAACGGTATATTTATCGAGTAAAGGAACAGCCATATTCATTAGCAGAATGGAATAGGAAACTCCTTCTGGATAACCACCAATCAATCGAATAACAACTGTGATAAGACCACAACCCATTCCAAAATAAATTCTTCCTTTTTTTGTAACAGGAGAAGTTACCATATCGGTTGCCATGAAGAATGCACCCAAGATAAGTCCACCCGAAAGAATATGGAATATTGGAAGTAGAATTGATGCTGAGAACATTCCATTTATCCCACCAAATGCATAAATTAGTACGAATACAGTTCCGATATAACTTACTGGAATTCTCCATTCTATAATATGTTTCCAAGCAAGAAAAGCAGCTCCGATGAGCAATGCAGCAGCGGAAACTTCACCAATAACTCCACCGATATTTCCCCAAAATAGATTTTGAATAGTATTCAAGCTGGTTAGATTATCCATCACTGTATTTGCCATATCGCTGCTTATTTGAGTTGTATCACGTAAAGCTTTTACAACACCTAAAGGAGTTGCAGAAGTTACAACATCTGGTACATTAGAAGGTAAATTTCTAAGCCCATTTATAGAGCTTTGGAACAAATTGCTCATTGGTGTTGTAAATTTCCAACCTGCTGTCATTAAAGTTGGCCATGAAGCAACCATGAAAGCACGTCCTAACAGTGCGGGATTGAAAATGTTGAAACCTAATCCACCAAATATTTGTTTACCAACTGCAATTGCAAAAACTGCTCCGAGAGCCGGCAGCCACCAGGGTGATGATGAATTAATATTAAAAGCGATAAGAATGCCGGTTACAACAGCACTTCCATCATTAACAGTTATAGGAACTTTTCTAAATTTTTGCATTGATGCTTCTGTGAAAACTGCAGCAGCTACTGCATAAATTGTAAGAAACAACGATTGAATTCCAAAAAAGAAAATTCCTGCCAGCAGTGCTGGTGTAAGAGCTAAAACGACCTGCCACATAACAGAATTTACTGATATTTTCTGTTTAATATGTGGTGCTGCAGAAACAGCAAAAACATCGTTCATATATCCTCCATAATTTTGGGATTAGGATTTAAGGGATTTATGTTCCCGTATCCATCATCCGCTATCCAATTTTTATTATTTATTTATTACGATTCTTCTCACTAACTTTTATTTTACCAATATCTATCCACTGAATTAGCTTGATATGGGAAGGACAAACATAAGCACAACTTCCGCATTTGATGCAATCCATTGTTCCATATTTTTCTGCCATTTCCCAATCATCATTACGAACATGATGAGCAATTAGACTGGGTACAAGATTCATTGGGCACACATCTACACAGCGTCCACAACGTAAACAGACATCTTCCAATTCTTTTTGAGCTTCTTTTTTATTGAATAACAGCAGACCGGAACTAGTTTTTGTCATTGGCGTTTCGAGTGATGAAACTGCAAATCCCATCATCGGTCCGCCAGAAATTACTTTACCAATATCTTCAGTAGTTCCTCCGCAAAATTCTAAAAGATCGGAATAAAAAGTTCCAATTCGTGTTTTTATATTTTTTGGATTTTTCACGATTTTGCCACTAATGGTGATAACTCTATCAACCAGAGGTTTTTTGTAGCGTACTGCTTCATATACTGCGATTGCCGTTCCTACATTTTGAACTACAACATTTACGTCCATGGGTAATCCACCCTTATTTGGAACTTTACGTTTTGTTGCAGCATAGATTAGTTGCTTCTCTGCTCCCTGTGGATATTTGAGATGCAGACCTACAACCTTTATGCTTTTCTCATTTTTAAGAAGGTTTTTGAAAAGTTTAATAGCATCTGGTTTATTTGCTTCGATGCCAATAACCCCTTTCTTTGCATTTACTATCTTCATTAGAATTTTAAGTCCGGCTAAGATATCTTCTGCATTTTCCAACATAATTCGATAATCTGCCGTCAAATACGGTTCACATTCTACGCCATTTAATATTATTGTATCTATTGTTTTTCCTTCTGGAGGTGAAAGCTTCACATGAGTAGGAAATCCAGCTCCCCCCATTCCACAAACACCAGCTTCAGCAATTCGTTCCTTCATATCTTTTGCAGAGAGTTCCATAAAGTTACTTTCATCAACCAATTCAACCCAATTATCTTCTCCATCACCTGTAATTTCGATACCCTGAACTAACGCACCTGTTGGATGATTGAATTGTGCAAGTTTTGTAACTTTACCAGATATTGAAGAGTGCATTGGAATTGAAACAAATCCACCTGATTCTGCTATCTTTTGACCAGCGAGAACTTCTTCACCAATTTTAACAATTGGTTTTGATGGAGCACCAATATGTTGTGAAAGAGGGATCACAATTTTTTGAGGAATTGGCATTACTTCTATTTTCTTATCTTTAGAAAAAGTCTTATAATCGTGAGGATGAATTCCACCTGGAAATGTTTTGAAACCCATATTTTCTCCCTTTATTTTAAATATTACTGAATTAGAATAATTTTTTATACCAAATTTTAAACTTTTATAATAATAGCAAGTATTTTTTTTATGCTATTTCAACTTTGAAAGTTTGACGCATGGTATTGACCTTATTCAGGTATTCTTCTCTTTGCTTAGTAGCAAGAAGATCTTTTGAAGCTTGTTCTTTCACATCTTCAAATTTTGCTTCAGCAGATTCCTGCTTTTCGTTTAATCTAATAATATGATATCCAAATTGTGTTTTAACAGGGTCAGAGATTTCATCTTTTTTCATGCTAAATGCAACAGCTTCATATTCCGGAACCATTTGCCCTTTTGGGAAGGAACCTAAATTTCCACCTTTCTCTTTTGAAGGACATTTTGAGTGAGCTTTTGCAGCATCTTCAAAAGTGATTTCATTGTTTACTATTTTTGTATGAATATCTTTACACTCTTCTTCTGAATCTACTAAAATATGGCTTGTATCTGTTTTTTCCGGATTTGAAAATTTTACCTTATTTGTTTCAAAATGTGTTTTTACTTCTTCATCATTTATTTGCACTGATGCCATAAGGTTATTCACATTCAATTGAGTTAATATCATATCTTTCATTTTTGAAATTTCATTTTTAAATTCATCTGATTCTTCAAGTTTGGTAGCTTTTGCATCTGCTAAGAAAAGAGTTTGATTAATAAGCTCCTGCAAGATGTGCTTTTTCCCTTCTTCGCTTTGATATTGCATTGCTTGTTGTGGATCTAATCTTTTAATGAGATTGTCTACTTGTGTCTGTGTGATTTCAACTCCATCTACTGTTGCTAATACCTTGTTTTCCATTGTTTCTCCTATTTTAATTATTTATTGAGGTTAGAAAAAAAATGTAAGTTTATGTGTCAATCGGTATATTATATATAAGCTTATTTTAGTTTGAAACAAAAATTGATTTATTAAGTCTGCAATGTAAGGATAATTACAATGTCTCGATCTTTTCATGTTCGATCTTATTTAAGTTTAGAATATCGGTAGCATTTTCTATGTTTTCAGAATCAATTTGAACACAATAGCCGCAATCTGAACTGAGATGACGGGGAACAGTTATTATCTTGCAGACGATTTTATGATTTTTCAATTCATTCTCTGCCCATATAGCATGATTTGTAGAATGGAATAATATAACGGCTTTCATTTTTCATTACCTTCGGAGATAGATTTAAGAGCCTGCACAGTGATGTCAATTTCTTCTTTTGTATTGAAAATACTAAATCCGAATCGCAATGTTCCTGCGGGGAAAGTTCCGATAGTTTGATGGGCAAGTGGTGAACAATGCAATCCCTGTCTGCACATTATCCCATATTTATCGGAGAGAATTTGTGCTGCATCCGAAACGGAAATATTATCTAACCTGAAAGCAACAACTCCGGTTGAAGGAAGTTGGGAAGAGGAATAACAGCAAAAATTTTTTAAGACCGTTTCAGCCTTTTGGATGAAACAATTTTGAAGTTTGGTTTTGAGCTTTAAGATTCCTTCAATTCCACCATTTCTATGTTGGATATATTCAGAACCGGCTAAGAGACCGTTTAATCCTGCGATATTTAAAGTTCCACTTTCAAAACGGTCAGGCAGGAAATTCGGCTGATCGATCTTATCGGAAAGGCTGCCTGTTCCACCATATTTAAGCGGTTTGATCTTTTTGAAATCAAATCCATCAGCAATCACCATTCCGCCGGTTCCGGTTGGACCATATAAACCTTTATGACCTGCAAAAGCCAAAATATCAATATTATCCCGATCAATATCAATTGGAACAACACCGGCTGATTGAGCACAATCTACAATGAAGATAACTCCATTTTCTTTACAGATTTTTCCGATCTCACGGATCGGTTGAATACAGCCATTCACATTTGATGCATGATTCACGATTACTGCTTTAGTTCCGGTTGTAATCGCTTTTCTGATATTTTTCGGATCAAGAATTCCGGTTTTATCTGTTTGGATAACAGAAAGAGAAATAGTTCCTTCTTTTTCCATTTCATGTAAAGGACGGATCGTACTATTGTGTTCCATGCTTGATGTGACAGTATGATCTCCTTTTTGCAGAACACCTTTAATTGCCATGTTCAAAGCTTCAGTTGCATTGGAAGTAAAAATAACATGCATTGGGTTTTTTAACTTGAAAAGGGCTGCTATTGACTTTCTTGTTTTATATATGATCTGTCCTGCTTCAATTGCCGTTTTATGACCGGAACGACCCGGATTTGCTCCGATTTGTGTCATATAGTGAACAACAGCATTTGTTACACAATCCGGTTTGGGAAAAGAGGTTGCGGCACTATCAAAATAGATAACACTGCTTTTTTTTTTATCTTTTAACATGATAAATTGTATAATCGGAATTCTCTTTCACATCAAATTCCAATTTGTTTTTGTTCAGAAGTCTTTTCACATTCTCAAGTGATGCTTCGCTATCTAAAAGTACTTCAAATTCACTTTTTCCGTTTCTTATTTCAGTTAAAACTAAAACTACAGGTTGTGGACATGAAAGTCCGCGAGTATCTATTTGATTCATTTTTTTTCTCCTTTTATTAGCCACTAAGATATAATCTTTTATACTTTTCTTTTTTGGATCATGGTAAAACCGATAATAAAACAGAAGATAATACCGATGATCGTACCGTAAGCTCCGAATGTTCCAATACCTTTGGGAGATGATGCCATAGCAAAATTGTGGGAAAATGCTGCTCCTGTGAACATCCCAAAAACAAAAATTGCTGAGTCTGTATCGCCTTCACCACTGAGAATAAGTTGACGTCCCGGACATCCACCTGCCAGAGCAAATGCTAAACCGGATAGAGCCATTCCCAGGAAATTCCATAAATGAATATCATGTGCAACAGGTTGACCTGCGAAACCGGCTTTGAATTGTCCGAATATTATATTCATAACAAAAGCTGAAATAGCAAATGCTGCCACTCCGCTGAAAAGATGGAAATCCTTGACGATGATGATATCACGGATCGAACCCATAGTGCAGAAACGGCTTCTTTGAGCCAATCCTCCAATAATAAGTCCGGCGATCAAACTGATGATAATCGAAGCATGCATTGCTCCGGGGCCTTTTGCACTGAAGAATATCGGTTTGAAATGGAATACCAGCATCAGCAATAGAACGACCATAACAGCCGGCATTATCCAACCTGCGATTTTCTTTTGAGAAGGTATAGATCGTCCCAGATTGTATCCTTTCCTTATGAAAAGAGTTCCCATAAAAATACCGAGAACCAGTCCCAAAAGACCGATGATCGCATTCAAATCTCCACCTGCGAGACGCAGAAATGCACGCCACGGACATCCCAGAAAAACGAGTGCGCCGATCATGGCAAAGAAACCCAGAAAAAAACGAATGATTGATGATGAGCCGCTGCGAGGTTTGAATTCTTTAAAAAAGAGGGAGATCAGAAATGATCCTAATAATATCCCAATTATTTCAGGACGAATAAATTGAACGACTCCGGCTCTGTGAAGACCCAAAGCTCCAGTAATATCACGCTCAAAACAGGCAATACATAATCCCATATTGGGTGGATTTCCCAATTTTTGAAGAACTGCTGCTAAAATACCAATAATAGCACCTACAATGATGATGCCACTTTTTGTGGAAAAGAAATTTTTCATTTTTTTCATTTATCCTCATTTTTTTTTCATTTATCACAGTGTCTAAAAAAAAATAGCTATTATTAAGTCAATTCATTTGAGACAGTTATATGAAAAAATATTCAAAAAAGATATTTTTTTATTTTTTCTTCACTATAATCAAAAAATGCGAT
>CAYQOZ010000027.1:0-15385 GCA_964419355.1 uncultured Candidatus Cloacimonadota bacterium
ATTTGCTGTGAAAAAGCCAAAATTGGTATGAATGCCAATAAAATTATTATTTGAAATTTATTCACTTAATTCTCCTTATTCAAAATAGTAGATAGCTTCAATCGGGTCTATTTTTGAAGCTTTAATCGCTGGAAATAAACCAGAGAAAATTCCAATTACAACCGAAAAAGTCAAACCAAGTAAAATACCTTCAACTGGAATTGGAAAAGTGAATTTTAGTGCAGCCGATATTCCCACGATGAGAAGTGAAGAAAAAATAATTCCGATTAATGCACCAATCAACGCCAAAATAATTGCTTCCAAAATGAAAAGTAAAAAAATATCCAAATTGGTTGCACCAATACTTTTTCTTATGCCAATCTCTTTCATTCGTTCGTTAATGGAAATAAGTAGCGTGCTGAAAAGTCCAATTCCTCCCACAATCAGCGAAATGGAAGCAATCGCAGAAAGTGTAATATTCCATTTTTTCATCATCTCATTAATTTCTTTGGTAATCTTCAGCATAAAATCACCCACATCATTGTAAGCAAAATCGTGTGTCATATTGTGTTTAGAAAGTAGCTTTTGCGTAGTTTTGGTTTTTAGAATATCATAATGATTTTCATCTTTTGCCTGCATATAAATTTGATCTATCGAACCATTATTTCTAAAATATCTGGAACCGGTAGAAAGTGGAATGTAAAAGGCTTCCAAATCTCGACGGCGTTCCCAATCACTGAAATTCATTCCATTTTGATTTAGAATATCCTCATCCAAAATCCCGATAACTTTGAAACGGTTCTTCCCTATCGTCAAAATCTCATCAATTAGATTAATATTTTTGAAATACTTATCAACAAAACGATGACCTAAAATGCAAACTTTCTCAGCATTCGCATCTTCATAAGAGTTGAAAAATCTTCCTTTTTTGAGACGGTAAGTTTTGCTGTGGAAAAAATCATTATTGGTCGCGGTCAACCTAACAAAATTTTCTTTCTTTTTTGAAAAAAAAGTTTGGTAAGATTGGATGCTACCATAAATATATTTTGGGTCTAACTCTTTATTTAGAAATGTGTAATCAGAAAAAGTTAGTGGTTTAGTTTCTCTACGCATTGTCCAAAACCGATATCGTTTTCGGTGTGAATTTTGATTATTTCCCGAAGATGGATAAATGATAAGAGAATTATTCCAGCCCATTTCACCCATCTTTTCATTGATCATCGTTTTGAGACCATAAACAGTGGAAAACATTGTTACAACGGCAAATACGCCAATAGTTATACCCAATAGTGTCAAAAGTGAACGCAACTTATGAGAAAAAATATTTACGAAACTGCTACGAAAACTCTCCAGAATATGCATTTATCAGAAAACTTTTTTCCCGCATTTGGGACATTCCAGGTAAGTTGAATTATTTTTCTTTAAATATTTTTCTTCCATATAATAATTTCCACATTCGGGGCAAGCAAGTTTTCTCGGTTTGAAATTTGTGATGTATTCACAATTTGGATAATTTGTGCAGGAGTAAAAATATCTACCTTTTTTATTTTTCTTTTCGGTAACTTCACCATCTTCGCAATCTGGGCATTTAATGCCAAGAGTTATCGGCTCAATGTGTTTGCATTTTGGAAAATTAGAACAGCCAATAAATTTGCCGTAACGCCCTTTTTGGACGATTAATTCACTTCCACATTTCGGACATTCACGCCCCAAAGTTTCTGGTTTTATGATATGCACATTTCCAGCCTCATCTTTTTTGAAATTTTTGATATTTTTGCATTTTGGAAAATTGGAACACGCCAAAAATTGACCATTTTTTCCCCATTTAATTATCATATCATTTCCACATTTTTCGCATTTATGCTCAGTTTTCTCTTGAAGTTCTGTCTTGGCTTCTTTGATATTGACCTTGCCTATCAGTACTTTTAATGAATCATAATGTTTTCGTAAAAGCTTCTGCCACTGAATTTTACCAACCTTTATTTCATCTAAACCAGATTCCATTTCGGCGGTAAATTTTACATTAAAAAATTCGGAAAAATGAAGAGTGAGAAATTTATTAACAACCATTCCCAGCTGAGTTGGATGAAATTTTCTCTCTTTCATCAGCACATATTCTCTGATGCGAATTGTATTGGTAATTGAAGCGTAAGTGGAAGGTCTGCCAATTCCATTTGCTTCCAATTCCTTAATCAAAGAAGCTTCTGAATATCTTGGTAGCGGTTGTGTAAATTTCTGTTGTGGGTCAATTTTGGAAGATTTCAATTTGTCATTTTCGGTATATTCTTTGGCAATATTTTCACCCAAAGCAACTTTTGTATGTGGGAAAACTTCCGAAAAACCTTTATTCAAAATAGTGCTACCTTTTACCTCAAAAGTAGCTTTTCCTACCTGAATTTGAATGTTTTTGGTTTTAACCGAAATTGGAATCATCTGAGTTGCGATAAATCTTTGCCAAATAAGTGTATATAATTTCAACTTATCTTGATGCAAATAATTTTTCAAGCTTTCCGGTGTACGGAAGGGATCGGTTGGACGAATGGCTTCATGAGCATCTTGAGCAGAACTTTTTGTTTTGAATACACGCGTTTCTGGGTTTAAATTATCAGTGCCAAAACGATTCATCACCAATGTTCGGCAAGAATCTAAAGCCTCATTTGCAATGCGCAAAGAATCCGTTCTCATATAAGTTATCAAACCAATAGAATCACCTTTTACTTCAATTCCCTCATAAAGTTTTTGAGCAATGCTCATCGTTTTTTTTCCAGAAAAGTATAAAATTCTGGACGCATCTTGTTGCAAAGTGCTTGTTATATACGGTGGTAAAGGCTGAATCTTACGAGAAGATGACTTTATGTTATCGATAATAAAATCGTTTTTATTAATCTCAGCTATTATCTCGTCCGCTTTTTCTTTATCATAGATTTCTGCTTTTTTGTTATTCCATTTTGTAAGAGTTGCACGAAATGGCTCTAATTTATCTTTGAAAAGATGTGCATAAATTTTCCAAAACTCTTTTGGGATAAAGTTTGTAATTTCCTCTTCTCGTTCACAAATAATTCGCAAAGCAACAGATTGCACACGACCAGCACTCAAATTTTTTGCAATCACTCTCCAAAGTAGGGGACTAACATCATAACCAACAATTCTATCCAAAATTCTACGAGCTTGCTGAGAATCAACCATATCTTGGTCAACTTTGCCGGGTTTCTTAATCGCTTTTTGGATAGCAGTTTTGGTAATCTCATTGAAAGTAATGCGATGAATTTCTTTATTTTTAATCTCTTTTTTCAAAATTTCAATCAGATGCCAAGCAATCGCCTCTCCTTCCCTATCATAATCGGAAGCCAGATAGATTTTATCAGCATTTTTAGCAGCTGTTTTGAGTTCTTTCACGATTTTTGCTTTTTTGCGATCAGTAACATATTCTGGTTCGAAATCATTTTCTACATCTACACCCAATTTCTTTTTTGGAAGGTCGCGCAAATGTCCCATCGAAGCTTTCACTTCATAATCATTTTCCAGAAACTTTTTAATTGTTTTTACTTTTGTGGGTGATTCAACTATTATTAATTTTTTTTCCATAATATTCCTAATTTATCCTATTATTATTTTTGTTTTCTTTCAGATAAAGCATATCTACTAGCTCATTGATAGAAATTGTTTCCAAATCGGTAAAGACAACAAAATTCAACACAACATCTAACATTTCTATCGTAATTTCTTTGCGAATGAATTCGTAAAGTTGCAGAGAAATATTTATTATTTTTTCAAATTGCTCTTTGCTAATTGTTTGTGTATGAACAAGTTTCACCAAATAGCCAAATGTTTCGGGAAGAATGATTTTTTTTTCTTGAGTATTCATAACTCTCTTGTAAGATTCCGGTTTAAAATCCAGAAGAGAACTGGTCATATTCTCAAATTCTTCTTTGCTTAATCCCATTTTCTTCAAATCCGCTGATGTTGGATTATCCAAAATTTTCTTGAAACTTAATTCTGACATTTCATTTCCTCATTTTTTTTTTATGTTTGGCGTGTGCGATGCTCTTTCATATTTTCTTTCATTCAGAGCACTGACAAGTTTATTATACACCATAATCTTCAAGATTTCTATTTCAACAACAGCATTCGTTTTACTGATTCTTGATTACCAACTTTCAATTTATACAAATAAAGACCAGAACTAACTGATTTACCAGAATCATCATCACCATTCCAAACGATATCTCCACCACCTTGACTCATATAACAATCAACTAAAGTTTTTATTTTTTGACCTTTGATATTGTAAATTTCAAGATTCACAAAATCGGAGTTTTGTGTTACCGAAAAAGAAATAGTGGTTTCACTACTAAACGGATTGGGATAATTAGTTAACCGGTATGAGGTAATGGGTAGTTGGTTTTGGGTAATTCCCACCGAATCACAAAATTCATAACAACCAATATCAATTATCGCAGTTCCGTCATTATCTCCATCCCAAACTCGGTGATTGTGCAACAAATCCCAAGGTGGTAAGAATAAACCAGTAGTATCCGGTGTGCCTGCATCGATGCAGGGTGAATCTTCTGCCAATTGATAGTAAAGCGGGTCATATTCATCTTCTCCGCCAAGAAAATTAGGCGCTGCAGCGATGATACCATCTCCCCAATTAAATTCCACTCCATAAGGCTCAGGTCCTGCAATGCCTATTATCTCAGTATCGATTCCGCCTTGGATGAGACTATGTGAAATATTTACATTGGTTGGTTCATAGCCGCGATGAGTTTGGAATTGATAATTACTGTTTCCATAGATTATACTGTTTTTGATATTTATCGTTCCACCTTTGCCGACTGCTATTGCTCCGCCGTTACTTGCATTATCATATACAATGTTATTGAAAAAATCTACAGTATCGTTTTCTAATAAATAAATATTAGCTTGTGGCCACGTATTATCGTAAGCATGATTTTTTACAAACAAACAATTTTTTATTTCACAGTATTCCATGTCTGATACATTAAGAGCACCACCCCCACAAGATGGTTCGTATTGATCATTTACGATAAATATAGAATTATTTATTATTGCAGTATTTTCCTGCTGATAAGTAGAAATTCCTATAGATGAAAAACCGCAGTTATTTATTATTTGAATATTTTTTAATATAATATTCATATAATTACTATAAATAGATGAACGGCTGTTACTTTCACAATTTTCAATTTTTAAATCTGTTAAATATGTATCTGAATAAGATAAAAAAAGTGGAGAATAAACATTATTATCACCTAATCTGTTTCTAAATGAGCTATGTGATAAAGAAAATCCTGAATCGTACCAGGCAGTAATGAAAGCAGCACCACCCATCGGTTCTTCAAAAATAGTTTCTTCAACACCAGCACCGATTATACTTACATAAGAACGCATATTTAACGGAAATAATTCCCCATTAGAAGCGGGTGAATATATACCTTCTGCGAGATAAATATTTCTGGGATTAAGACTGTCTGCTTTAATTTTTGCCAATGCCCATTGAACTGTTTTTAATGGTTCACTTTCAGATAAGCCGCTATTATCATCATCTCCGTCTGGACTTACATAAAGATCGTGCTCAACCTGCTGAAGCCAGGCATGTTCAATTTCCAAGTTAATATTGGGGAATTGAGAGACAAAATTCCAATCCGGATTGAAAACTGATAATGTATCGATGATGATATTAACAACTGAAGAATGATTTTCCATTATCATAATTTCTGAACATCTGCCTGCAGAATTATTAAAAATATTACATTTATTTGTTGAACTGAAATTTATATCTGAATCAATTGGATTAGGTGTTAAACGACCAATAAAAATTCCACCTCCATTTTTAAATGCATGATTTTGTTTTATATTTATTGCTTCAAGATAAGCTTCAGTTGAAGAGAAAGAAATACCTCCTCCTGCATTTGCATAATTATTAGATATTTCCAAAAACTTCAATGAAGGTGAAGAAAAATTTATAAAAATACCTCCTCCGCAATTTGAATAAATATTATCATACCCTGAACCATTTTGAATTGTAAATCCCATTAGAACAGCATCATTTGTTTCATCATTTTCAAAAATAACGACACTTCCATTTTGATCACCGTCTATAATGGTGGAGTGGATGTAATCTTGGTTTCCAGTGGTAAGAATAAGACTGGCAACTGTAATGTCTTTTCCATTGAAATCTATGTTTTCAAAGTATGTTCCCGGATAAACAAGAACCGTATCACTATTTACGGAAGCATCTATTCCTTCTTGGATAAATTCAAAGTTACCGGTGCCGTCTTGTTTGATGTGGTATGTAAAAGAATTTAGCAACGAACAAAAACTAACAAACAAAAGACTAAATTTTAAATTCATAATTTCCTCAAGTTCAATTTAAAATTGAATATTGAAAAGGGTTTAATTTATTTACTTTCATAATTTACCTCAAAATATCCCGAGACGGATTTTAGTATTTCCGACTCGGGATAGGTTATCAACCATTGCGAAGATTTACTAAAATAAGAATTTTTCGATAGAAGCCATTTTCAAGGTTATTTCAGTAACAGCATTCGTTTTACGGAACTTTCTTTCCCTGATTTCAATTTGTAGAAATAAATCCCTGAACTTACTGATTTACCTGAATCATCATCACCATCCCAAATTACAGAATGCTTTCCTTTATCGAACTTATCGTTTGTAAGTGTTTTCACTTTCTGACCTTTGATGTTATAGATGGTAAGTTCGACTTTACTTTCAGTTGGGATCGAATAGCTGATAGTTGTGCTCGGATTAAAGGGATTAGGATAATTGGATAAAAGCTCGAATGTTAATGAAATTTCATCTGCTTCGCCAAACCTGATCGTTTGAAATTCATAAGGTTTTAACTCGATACTCTTTTCTGTAAATGCTCCGCTCTCTTCATCAAAAACAGCGAACTCTTTTGTTTGTCTGTATCTCCTATCTCCATAATAGAATCCAAACGAAATATCATCGGCACCTCTATTTTCATCTTCAACAAAAGCAAATATTTGCAAGGGAAATTCTTCAACTTTGGTCGCTCCCTTACATATACCATCGACGAAGATACCAATTTCTTCGATGTCTGGATCATCTATACTGAGAATATTGATAGGTGTGTATTCTGGAGTTTCCGTATAATCGAAACCGGTTGTCTTTTCTCGCTCTCTCGGAATTACCGGCTCGCCACCTCCGTAAACGAAATCACAATCTTCATCAACTTTCACGACATACATTTTTCCATAGATCAAACCACATCTATCTGAAGGATAAGTATTGGAATTATCCCAGGCCCAATCTTCACCGCTAATACTCAATAAATGATCCGATACATCGGCAAATGCATCTGTCATGGACATCGATTCTTTGGGGAAATAGCCGATCCAATTTTGTCTGCCTGCTTCGAGATAAACACGGGTATTTTCCGGTAAGGTTATTCCCGATGTTGGTATTTCAACATCATCCACTGTGTGAAGTTTATAACCTTTTACTGATTCAAGATTATCTAGATCTCCTGTCCAACCATATTCTTCATCCCAAACGTTATCGTATCCATCTTGATCGAGTATTTTAAATGAACTTGTTTGTTCTTCCACTGCTTCACAGACATAAGTAGTTTCAAATCCTTCGTTGTAAATTCCATCGAGAACAGGGAAGGAACGATAGCGATATCTGCCGGAAGTTGCTGTGGTAATATGGTAATCATGTGGGTAATAAACTGCACCAATATCGGGAGGTGTACCGTCTGCATCTAATGGGCTATTCGGATTACCGCTGTCTATGCAGGGAGAGATTTGGGTTTCTGTCCAGATGGGTTGGTAGCTTTCGTCAAGGAGTGGGTCTGTATCGATATTACCTTCGCCTTCCCAGCCACCTTCGACGTTGGAGTAGATGATGTCTATAGATGTAAAACCATAGTTTGCTATCTGATAATCATATGAGATAATAGAATTACTGACTACTAAATCTCCACCATTGGTCTGATCATTATATGGATATCCCCAAAAAACATAAAGCATATTGTTGCTGTCCTCAATGATTGTAAGATTTTTGAAAAAATTTGTTGAATATTCACCTGACGCTATCATGAAAACAGCCGCAGACATTGAATTATCATCTGCAATAATATTGTGAAAATAATTTTCATTACCAAACCCAAGTGATATAAGACAGCGACAGGTATGATTTTCACGAAAAATCAAATTGCCAATAGTACTATTATAAGTATAATTACTCAATTCCATAATACATCCACCAATGCCTTCACCTGAAATTGTAAAATTTTCAAAATTAACTCCATTACAAGATGAAATTTTCACAATAGAGTTTATAGTACTAGCAATACCATAAATGATTGTTTCTGAAGCATTTCTACCGCTTATAGACACACTTTCTAAATTTTCAATCAACAAATTTTCCTGATAGATTCCCGGTGCTACAACAATCATATCACCATCTACCGCTACATTAATCGCCGCTTGAATTTCCGTAAAATCTTCAGTACCATCTTGATTTACATAATAGGTTTCCCCAAACACACCTACCACTACTAACAACATTAAAATTATTATGAATTTTCTTATAATTTTTCCCTTTATTCCTACTTTTTTTGCTCACAGATTTTCATGGATTTAACGAATTAAAACAACAATCCAATATTTATTTTATGCGAGTGGCATTTTATGTCAAAATAAGTCAAGTATTTTTTCATTACAATTTTGCTGTGTCTAATTATTTGCAACTTTTCCGCAACATTTTTTATATTTTTTCCCACTTCCACAAGGACAAAGGTCATTTCTTCCCGGCTCATTTTCTACGTGTCTCGGTTTGAGTTTTTGCGGTTTATCTGGGTCATGATATTTTGGTTTTTCAATTGGTTTTTGCACATCAAAAGCAGAACTTGATTCATGTTTTTCTTTTGCCATCTTAAGAAAATCTTCAATATTTTCAGGAGCAATTATGTAAGAAGTAAACACCTTTTGAGAAACATTTTTATTGATATCAGAGACCAAGGTTTGAAAAAGATTAAACGACTCTTTTTTGTATTCGATGAGCGGATCTTTCTGTGCATAAGCTCGAAATCCAATTCCTTCTTTAAGTAAATCCATCTCGTGAAGATGATCTCTCCATAATTCATCCACAACCGAAAGTAACGATCGGCGCTCGATTTCGCGCATCTGCTCAGAGCTTAATTCTTCTTCCCTTTTTTCGTAGGCTTTCAATATTACCGCTTCAAAATTTTTGATGAGTATTTCCAAATTTTTTGCGATGATATCTTCTTTCTTAATCTGGATCACAAAATTCAATTTAAACCAATTTAATATTTCATCGATTGCCCAATCTTCGTGATATTGCTCGTCGGCAATAAATTCCTCAATAATTTCGGAAACTGTATAAGTGAGCATCTCAATAATTTCAAATTTAAGGTCGTAACCTTTCAACACATTTTTACGATAAGAGTAGATAACTTCGCGTTGTTGATTCATAACTTCGTCATATTTTAGAAGTTGCTTTCTGCTTTCAAAATTGAAAGATTCCACTCTTTTTTGTGCTTTTTCAACTGCTTTTGTCATCCACGGATGAATAATAGCTTCGTCTTTCTGAAGTCCCATTCTCATCATCATCGGACCAATTTTTTCCGAACCAAACAGGCGCATCAAATCATCTTCTAAAGAGAGATAAAATCTCGAAGTACCTGGATCTCCTTGACGACCACTTCTTCCTCGAAGTTGTCTATCAATCCTTCTACTTTCGTGTCGCTCAGTTCCGATTACGTGTAAACCATCAATTGGCAAACCAAACGGATTTTTTTCATTAACTTTGTGGTTCAATTTCAGATATTTTTCTTTTTGGAGTGATACTACATTCTTTCCCAATTTAATGTCGGTTCCTCGACCAGCCATATTTGTGGCAATTGTTACTGCTCCGGGTTCACCTGCATTTTTGATAATTTCTGCTTCCTGCTCGTGATATTTTGCATTTAAAATATTATGTTTTATTTTTTTTCGCCGAAGTAATCTACCCAATATTTCTGAAACTTCCACCGAAACAGTTCCCACAAGCACTGGTTTATTTTGTTCGTGCCAATAAATTATTTCATCAATGATTGCTTGATATTTTTCATTTTTGGTTATATAAATCACATCATTATGATCGATTCTGGAAATTGGTAAATTGGTAGGAATTTCCAAAACTGAAAGTTTGTAAATTTCCATAAATTCAGCTTCTTCGGTAACTGCTGTCCCAGTCATTCCAGCCAATTTGTTATACATTCTAAAATAATTTTGCAGGGTGATTGTAGCATAAGTTTGTGTGGCTTCTTCAATTTTAACATTTTCTTTGGCTTCCAACGCTTGATGCAAGCCATCACTGAATCTTCTGCCGTGCATCATTCTGCCGGTAAATTGGTCAACAATCATCACTTTATTATCGTTAATTACATAATCTACCTCTTTTTCGAAAAGCATAAAAGCCTTTAATAATTGTTTAATATTATGCAATTTTTCGCTTTTATCAATAAATTTGGAAGTCGCTTTTTCTTTCTCTTTGGCAATTTTTTTAGCGGATAATCCTTCGCGTTCATCTATCTCGTTAAGAACATCATCAAGCTGATCCATTACAAAAAGGTCGTGGTCTTTTTCTGCAACAAATTCGTTTCCTTTTTCGGAAAGTTCCACACTATTTTGCCTCTCCTCAACCACAAAAAAAAGTTCTTCATCAATGACATGCATCTTCTTATCACGCAGATAATAACCTTCCACATCTGTAACCAATTTTTTAAGTTCTCCCTCTTTCATAAATTTAATGAAATTTTTGTTTTTGGGAGCGGCTCTTTTTATTAAAAGTAATAATCTTCCTACTTCATCAGCATCATAATCATCATGAATCAACATCGCTTTTACTTGCGATAAGTAGCGTTGCACAAGAGAATTTTGAGCTCCTACAATTCTCTTAATTATCGGTTTAAATTCATCTAAAAAATTTTTACTTTCTTGGACTGGACCACTCATAATATGAGGCGTTCTGGCTTCATCAATTAAAACGCTATCAACTTCGTCAACTATCGCAAATTGATGTCCTCGTTGCACCAGTCCATTTTCAGTAACAGCCATATTATCGCGTAGATAATCAAATCCAAATTCGCTATTCGTTCCATAAGTAATATCGCATTGATAGGCTTCTTTCCGATTTACACCATCCATTCCACTAATAATACAACTCACCGTTAAACCATGAAATTCAAAAATAGGACTCATCCATTCCGAGTCCCTTTGGGCAAGATAATCATTCACAGTAATTAAGTGTGTTCCTCTTCCCAAAAGACTGTTTAGAAATAGTGGCATCGTGGCGACTAATGTTTTTCCTTCACCGGTTGCCATCTCGGCAATTATGCCCTGATGAAGCACAATGGCACCCACCATTTGCACATCGAAGGGAATCATAAACCACTCTTCTTCATCACCGCGAACTTCGTATTTATGACCAACTAATCTTTTGCAAGTCTCTTTTACGATAGCAAAAATTTCTACTAAATTGTTATCCAAAACTGTTTGTGTGTGGGTTTTTAATTTTTCTTGGAAACGATCTATTTTGTCTCCAATTGAAATTCTTTTTGATTCATTAGCTTCAGTTTGATATTCTTTCTGAAGTTCTTCAAGTTTTTGCTCTTCAGTTCTTAATTCATTTTGAATATTCTCTTTTATGTTGGTAACTTTCGACCGTAAATCATTATCAGAAAGTTGTTCTAATTCAACCATTTTAGCATTGATCTCATCCACAATTGGCTGAATTTTTTTCATTTCACGCTCGGTACGGTCTCCGAATATCTTTTTTGCTATAACTTTAAACATAATCTCACTTTTTAAATTTTTGGCAATCCTTTTGAGCAAGCCTTGAGTGTCAAACATTTTAGGAATTATTCTCATTTTTCAAGAAGAATATAATTGATGTTTTATCGTTTTTTTTGAATTATCAATTGACAATAAAACGTCTGTATAAAACAGAATTCTTTTTGAAGGAGGTTGTATGAGTAATAAAATATTTATTCTGGATACGAATGTCTTAATTCACAATCCGCGAGCAATGTTTACCTTTGAAGATAATATGGTTGTAATTCCCATAATCGTTATTGAAGAGATAGATAATCTTAAAAAAGGCGTTGACGAGAGAGGTAGGAATGCCCGTCAGATAGGACGTTATCTCGATTCTCTTAGAGAAAAAGGTAGTTTGAAAGATGGTGTGAAAACTGAGAAAGGCGGAATAATTAAGGTCGTTCTCAGCAGAAAAGTTTCTGATACCACTAATCAAATTCTAATTTCTGACACTAATGATAATCTAATTATTGGGACAGCATTATATTTGCATAAAAAAGAACCAAATTCGGAAGTTATTCTTCTTTCAAAAGATGCAATTGTAGGTATAAAAGCTGATGCTGTCGGTATTCAGGCAGCAAATTTTGAAACGGATAATATTAACTTTTCCGAACTTTATGTTGGATATCTCAAAATTATCGTTGATGATGCAACTTTAGAAAAATTCAAAAATGATGAATTCATAAAAAATGATTTTGGCGAAATATTCCCAAATCAGTTTGTGCTGCTTTGCAAAAATGAAAATGACTGTGATGGAGTTGTAGCCAGATATTCAGTTGAAAACAATACAATTTATCCATTGAAACATTATACTGGGCAGGAGATTTTTGGCGTTAAAGCACGAAATGTAGAACAAGATATGGCTTTTGACCTTCTGCTTGACCCAGATGTGCAACTTGTTAGTTTGGTGGGAATAGCGGGAACAGGGAAGACACTCATTGCACTGGCAGCAGGTCTGGATCAGGTTGTAGAAAAAAATAATTATTCACGATTAATCGTTTCGCGACCAGTATTTCCTCTTGGCAAAGATATCGGCTATTTGCCCGGAACAAAAGAAGAAAAATTTAATCCTTGGATGCAACCAATATTTGATAATATGGAGATTTTACTTTCTCAAAAAAAGGACGATAATGATAACAATGGCAAAATATTTGGAAAGAAAAAACCACTTTTAGAAGATTATTTAGATTTCGGATTTATCGAATTGGAACCTCTCACCTACATTCGTGGACGAAGTATTCCAAACCAATTTATTATTGTTGATGAAGCTCAAAATCTCACTCCCCATGAGATGAAAACTATTATTACAAGAGCTGGCGAAGGAACAAAAATCGTGCTTACCGGAGATCCCTATCAAATTGATATTCCTTACCTCGATTCTGAGAGTAATGGATTGAGCATTGTAGTTGAGAAGCTAAAAAAAGAGAAATTAGTTGGACATGTTACTTTAGCAAAAGGGGAACGCTCTGAACTTGCTGATTTAGCGGCGAAGTTTTTTTAAGCCAATTTTTTATCTGTGAGAATCAGTGGCAAAAAATAAAGAATGATATGAAATATGAGAGAAGTTGGACGGAGATAAATCTTACCAATTTTGCATCTAATCTTGCTGAATTGAAAAGATATTTTCAACCGCAAGCTGATTTTATGCAAATTGTAAAAGCCGATGCTTACGGGCATGGTGCTTATCAAATTGCTAAAAAATCTATCGAATGCGGAGCTGTTTCGTTGGGTGTAGCAAATCTGCAAGAGGGACTTCTGCTGAGATATCAAGGTATAAAAACTCCAATTATTATTCTTTCTCCTTCATTAAAAAGTGAAATTGGACAAATAATTGAAAACAATCTTATTCCAACCATTTCGACACTCTCATTTGCAAAAGAATTGAATAAATTTGGAAAATGCAAAATCCACATAAATATTGATACCGGAATGGGTCGAAGCGGATTTATTTTTGAAGATGCATTGAAAAACATAAACAAAATTTCTCAATTAAAAAATCTGGAAATCGAAGGAATATTTTCCCATTTTTCATCTGCAGAAAATGACTCTGAGTTTACAAAATTACAGTCAGATAAATTTGAAAAAATTCTGTTAAAATTCAAACCAAAATATATTCATATTTCCAATAGTTGCGGAGCAATTTCATTCCCAAATAAATATGCAAATCTTGTCCGATTAGGTCTATTATCTTACGGAATATCTCCCAATAATGAGATAAAATCTAAAATTAATTTGAAGCCTGTAATGACTTTTAAATCAAGAATAATTCAAATAAAAAACGCAATAAAAGGCGATACAATCGGGTATAATAAAACTTTTATTGCTCCCCAAAAAATGATTTATGCTATCTTACCTGTCGGTTACGCAGACGGCTATGATTTTTTACTTTCCAATAAAGGCAAGATTATTTTAAAAAATCAAATTTGCCAAGTTATTGGAAAAATAAGTATGGATATGATTGCAATTGATATTTCCAAAATTGCGAAGCCAGAAATTGGTGATGAAGTGATTTTATTCGGAGATAAAAAAGAAAAAATTACAGCTGAATATTTGACTTCACTTTATGATGGTTCGAGCTATGAATTGCTTTCCCAAATTGGCAGAAGAGCAAAAAGATATTACAAACAAGATGGAAAAATAATTGATTCTTCCCCACTTTCACGAAGAGATTTTGTCCCCAAAGATTTCTCGGATAACAAGCTGGGAAATATCATCGAAACTGCGATTGAACAAAGATTGCAAAGCAAAGAAATCGCCAATTTAGTGCATGAAAATATTTTAAAAAAACTCTTTGCAGAAAAAGATAATGACATTAATTATAGAAGAAATTTCCAACACTCAATCAAATTTGAAAAATCCGATAAATTCCCAAAATATTTTTTAACTTCTACCACTCTTTCATTTACAAAAAAGCTTCAGAACGATTATTTTATCGTTGCTTGTGCGAAAACCGAGAAAGATTTAGAAAAATATTTTTTGCGTAATGATGTGGAATATCGCTGGCTTTTGGATAATAAATTTGATTTGAAAGAACGCTATTTTGAGGTTACATCCGTAAAAATAAACCATTTAGAATTAGAAAATAAAGTAAAAATTACCGATGGATGTATCGAAATAAAATGTCATCATTCAGATCTCAAAAAATTGGTTGGGAAAGAGGTTAATTTCTCAATTTTGACCAAAACTTATTACCCAAAAAACTCTCACCAACTTTCCGTTTACATAATTGAAATGACTCAAGGCATTAATATTTCATTTGAAAATAATTTGAAAAATGTGGAAGCTGTTCCTATATTTTCTGGAAAAAGCAAATTTTCAAAAATAATTAAAAACAAAAATAAAATATCAATCTCAACCGATAAAGATGAATGGGTTTTCCCTACCAGCGGTGTGGTTTTTGTGTATTAAAAGCAAAAAAAAAATCGTCGTAATAAATCAAAAACCGCCCCGATGGGGGCGGTTTTTGGTGAGGAAATGATAGCTAACTTACTGCATAACTAACTGTTCATTATTTTTAG
>CAYQOZ010000028.1:0-15364 GCA_964419355.1 uncultured Candidatus Cloacimonadota bacterium
TTTTTCTCGTTTCATAAACTCTCATTTTGGCAATCGTTTCATTAATTTTTTCCGCTCCACCGTGATGCTTTTTCAAAGCATCCATTGCCCTCATGTCTTCTTTTGATAACAAATTAAAATGCATTTTACGACCTCCTGATTATTTTATTATTAAATCTTCTAAGTTCCTTTTGGGAACGTGATGCACACCATTTTCATCTCGCCAATATTTGATATTGTCATCTACAACTTTTTCGATTGCAACTCGTTCATTTGGTTTTCCGAGTGCAATCACATAAATTATTTTCAAATCTTGTGGAATAAACATTTTTGCACGCAATATTTTTCTATTCACACTACCAAAAATGCAACCGCGCAAATTTTCTTCGACTGCTCCCAATAAAATTGATTGGCAAGCAATTCCGGCATCACATCCTATTTTTGATATATCATTTTCGGTTGTTAAAATTACGATGTAAGCAGAAGGTTTTTCGCCATCTTCGGGTCCATTCCAATCCGTCAAATAACCAGCCCAGCTTAAAGTGGAAAATACTTTTTCATTCTCTTTTTCAGAATTGACGATTCTGAATCGCAATCGCTGTAAATTGCCTGCTGATGGTGAAAGACGAGCATAATCTACCAATTCTTCCAAAAGTGCACTCTCAATTTTATGACTTTGAATAAATCTACGGCAACTTCTGTTTCGTGCAATGAAATCTTTAATCATAAATTCCTCTATTTATCTCTATTTTTTCTTTGAACAATCGTTCAAAAAAACTACTTAGTTTTACCTTTAACCGAATCAAAGAATAAACTATAAATGTCAAGCAAGATAAAATAATTAAAGCAAATCCAATGCCAAAATCATCTGCTAACATTCCCAAAAATGGTAAGATAACAGTAATTTTAAAAGTTGTCTATTTTAGGGAATCATTTTTCATTTGAAGCGAAAGATATTTTGCAATCAGCTAAATTATATTTTCGCAATTTTTTCGCTATTTTCTTCGGTTCTGTAAAATATTTTTGCATCTCATCCCAAAATTCTTTTTGATGATTTTTTATTTTGGTGTGAACAAGTTCATGAATAAAAATATAATTTTGAAGTTCATCTGGAAGCGTTAAAATTTTCAAATTTAGATTAATATTATTTTTCATAGAACAGCTCCCCCACCGCGTTTTCTGAATTCTAATAAAAATCCGATTAAACTCAAATTTGTGCTTTTGAGCAATTTCAGAGAAATTATTTCGCAAATGTGCTTTGGTATTTTTCAGATTAGTAATCACAATTTCAGATGAATTTTGTTTTGTGTATTTTTGGCATGCATCTTTTTTTATTAGTTGTTTTTTTAGCCAATCTTTTTTGGCAATCACAAATTTTTCTGCTCTTTTTTGGGACACACCTTTTGGAATTGTAACAATTATATTTTCTCTTTTTATTGTAATACGTAAATATTTTGCTTTCTTGTTTGTCCGATATTGAATTTCTGGTAAATTGTTAGTTTTCATTTATTATCACTTTCGTACCAACACAAACCAAATTATAAAGCTCAACTATATCATCGTTTTTCATTCTGATACATCCATGAGATGCAGATGTTCCAATCGATTTTTCATCTTGAGTTCCATGAATCCAAATATTTCTGTGCTTCGAATCGATGCCACCACCTTTATTAATTCCAATTTCCAAGCCTTCCAAACACATAATGCGAGTTGTTATCAGATCATCTGAATTATCGGTGTTTTTTGGATTAATTTCAGCAATTTGTTTTGTAGGATATTTCCATTTAAAAATAGTTGCCAATTTTACATCTGTTCCAATTTTTTCGCAAATTATATGTTTTCCAAGAGGCGTTTTGTAGGAATTCTCTTTATTACCTATACCATTTTTAGCAGTTGATATTGAATATTGTATTTTCGGCTCTTCATCTACAAAATAGGTTAATTTTTGCTCGGATATATTAATCAAAATGTAGATTTTATCTTTTTCCATTTTCGCAAAATTAGACTCGTCTATTTTAAAAAGTTACAATTGAAAGATATCTACTTACGAATAAATTTAATCTTCATATTTAATCATAGATTGAATATAAAAACGAGGTGCAGTTTCTGTGCCAATCAAATGCTCTGGTGTGTCCATAACAACAATGTTACGATATGGCACGTATCCAACTTCAACTAGCATATTTACTCTTTTTTCTAATTGTCTAATACTCTCTCCGAAAGCAATGCGATATTTTTCTATTTTTTTCATTATTTACCTCAATTATTTATAAATTGCAACAATCAATTTCTCACCGGGTGTTAAATTTTTCAAAGCCAATTTCATATCTTTAAAAGTAATTTTTATTTTTGTGTAAGCATGAACTGTTTCAAAAGTTCCAGCCAATGATTTTACTCTATCCATAATTGGAGAGATTGATTCTACTTCTCCTAATATTTCATTTTTATTTGAGCATATTACTTTTGCTTTCATTCCTTTTAAAACGGTTTTGTTATCAACAGCCGAGCCATACGCAATCACCCAAATATTTTCTAACGGTGAAATTTTTATTACCGTTTCTCCATCATCAATCCACTCGCCAATCCGAACATTTATATCGGTAATATAACCATTAAAATTAGCAAATATTTTTAGTGCTTTTTTTTGCCTTTCCAATCGATTTAATTTTGTTTGGATTTTAATTCTATCGAGTATATAATCCGCTTCTATCAACGAGACATTTTCCGAAAACATTCCTATTTTTGTTTTTAAATTATCCAATTCTTTTTGCAAATCATTTTTTTCTGATTTCAGGATACTAATTTCATTTTCTAAATTTGTAAATCTATTTTTCGCTAATGAATATTCTGATAATTTTTCCTCAAATTCGGCAGAAGAAATGACTTCTTTTTCATACAGTTTTTTACTCGCATTATATTCTTTTTCGGTAATATTATATTTTTCTTTTAAGATGGAATTTTCTTCTTGCGAAGATTTTAATTTCAAAGATATCTCAATCATTTTTGTCTGTTTTATAGATATGTTTTCATTCAAATCTGTCAATTTCAAATTTAATATATTCCCATCAGAAGCAGAATTTATCAAATCATCATACTTTGCTTTTTCAATTTCAAGGTCCTCAATTTCTGAAATTAGATAAGGATTTTCAATCTCTAAAAGCAAATCTCCTTTCTCCACATAATCGCTATTAAATAAATTTATTTTCTTAACAAAGCCCGAAACTTCACTCGAAATTTCAAGTGTTTCTGTTTTTACTGCACCGGGCAATTTATAAAGGTCACGATTAGATATAAATGAAATATTCGCAATTAAAAGCAGTGAAATAAAGCTTACCACCAAAATTACCGCAGGTACTTTTTTTTTCTTTATTTTTTTCATTTTTGGCTCTCCAAATAATAATTTATGAGAAATATCTCTTTCCTCATTTCTCTTTTTGCTTTCTGATATTTTATCTCTGCAATTTGATATTTTATCTTCTCTTTTGTGAATGAAATTTCTGGAGTAATCCCAAACAATGATGGTTCGAGTTCATATTTATTTTTGATTATTTCAAGTTGTTTTTTTTGCAAGTTGAAAATCTTTTCTTCGTTCGAAAAATTTTCTTGCGAAAATTTGTAACGCAATATTTGCTGATTTTCATATTGTGTTACCTCATCAATTATTTCTGTTTCAAAAAGTTGTGTTTTACGATTCAACCCCTTTCGTAAATTGCGTTTACCTACAGTATTTCCAAAAATATTGAAGGGTAAAGAAAACTCAATTTTTGCTTCTGGATAAAATTCATCATCGCGAATAACTCGGTCATAAATTGGAATACTTCCGCTCTCTTCTTCCCCTTTCCAAACTTCCCAATTACCCTCTTCGGTTTTTTTATTATAGGAAAATGCAAAATTAAATTCTGGTAAATAGGGGTTTAATATCTGCCAATTTAAAAAAGATTGTATTTTTTGCAAAGATTTTTTCAGATTCAAATTTTCTTTTTTTATCAATTTAGAAAATTGCATTAAATCAACTTGCTCAACATTTTCCGAACAATATTTTTGAAAAGAGATTAAAATGTCAGAATTTTTGTATCGATGTTTCATTTCGTTTTGAATTAATTCCAATTTTGATAATTCATTATTTATTTTTGATATATCTTCCAAATTTTCGATTAAATCGGTTGTTTCAATTAAATTTTCTGCCAAATAATTTGTCAAAATATCATTTTCTCTTTTGAGAATTTTGAGATTTTTATTCATAATATCTATTTTGGAATTTGCTTCGCTCCACTCGATTAAATTATCAATTATTTGCGAAATTCTCTCCATCTTAAAAAACTTTATATCTGTTTTGAATTTTACAACTTCAATATCTCGATTAATTTTATCATACACATCGTCAAAATCTTTGCTAAAAAAAGTTTTACTTAGTTCAATTCTAAATTTTTCTTCACCATTATCATCAGAATAAGATTTGTCATATTCAACAATTTCATGATTATAAGTGGTGTAATCATTTTTCAATTTGGAAACTTTTGCATTAAATTTATTCTGATAATTAAAATTCAAATCGAACCAATCAACCGATTTATCAATTGTGTGTTTCGCTTTTTTCATTTGAACAGAATTTAATTCTTGCTGATATTTTATGTCATTCTGAAGATAAATTTTTAAATTATCAGAGAAATTCGCATTCTCTGCAAATAGAGTTGTGCAAAGAAAAATAAGTATTAATTTAAACTTTAAATTCATGATCCAAATCAATTGTTTTATGAGTTTTTTTATTCTTGCCAGAGTCTGTTTTATAAACTTTTTGTCTAAGATAATAAATTATTGAAAGAAGCAAACAGATAAACAAAATACCAACAGCCGCAACAATAAATTGTCCCAATCCGCAAGCCATTCCAATAATAATAGCATAAAATACTTTTATTGTATTCATCGGTTCGCGCAATACTGTTCTAAAACGAATCAAGCTTAACGCTCCCGCAAGACCAAAAGCACGCACTAAATTATCTGCTACTACAATCCAGATTAAGGCACCACCAACTGTAAGTAGCAAAATTGTGTATTGCATACTTCGCATCTCTTTTTGCAATTTTTTGTGCATTTTTCCGACACCATAAGTTACGGAATATACGTGGGAATAAATTAATCCCATTATAAGTGCCATTCCCAAATTTAAAATAATTGATAGTGGTGATGTAGTAACATTACCCGATGAACTATTTTGAATTGCGCTAAAGAATTCGCCCATTATTTTCTCCCTCTGTTAAACTAATCTCATTAAATTTAAAACACTCTTTAATTAATTGAAGTGATTTTTCAATATTTTTTGGAATTTGTTCAATCTCCACAAAATTTGTAGAGAAATTATAGCTTCCTCTTGCTGGAAAGTAGACTGAATTTATTCCCGTAGCATATTTTGAAAATCTTTTCTGCGGGAGTAATGATAAATTATTTTCCATTTTTTTATACCATTTTGATTTTTTGCCGACTATTTTCGATTCAAAAACAATTATCGATAATTTCTTTTTATTTTTGTTTTTATTTAATGCAATGTGCTCAATATTTTTATCTATCGTTATACGAATTCTTTTCGATTTTTTTTGGAAAGAAGTTCTGTCGTATTGTGTTGTTATTATTGGTTTTAGATTATTTATTTTCATTAATTCTGCAATTAAATTGTATGTTTTTTTGAGATATGGTACACCCGTATTTGCGATTTTTATCTCTTTATAGATATCCTCATATTTTATAAACTTTTCATACAATTCTTCTGGTAATAGAAAGCGTCTTTTAAAAGTGGTGCCACAGTGTTTCACTTTTATATCAACCCAAAAATTATTTTCAAAAACTTTTCTATAACCATATTTTCGTAATCTTATTTTGAAGCGAAATTCTCTTTTAGCCAAATATTCTTTGAAAATATTAAATTCCGAATTATCTAAATAGGTAGTTTTTATTTGTGAAATATCGTCCTTATTATTGTAACAAAATATCGGAATATGTTTTTCTAACGCATTTACTAATTCTTTGTAAGTATTGTCTATGACTATAAATTTATCTTCTCTTCTTCTGAATGAAGACTGTTTTTTTTTCATTATTTCACTCATTATTCAAGTTCAATTTCGATATGATCGAGAACAACAAAATTCGTATCAATTACATTAATCGAGATTAAATCATCAACAATATGCATTGCACAAAAATGATATTCTTGTGCATAAAATTCGCTGTATTGCATATCATCATCTGTCATATCTTGTTCATACAATTGTGCTCCTCCACCTGCCGAAACAACATAATTAACACCATCAACTATAAGATGTTCATAACTATGGTTGTGTCCCCCAAAAACCAATTTAATATCATATTCTTGAATTAGTGGAACCAAATATTCTTGTAAATGTGGTTCGTGAGAACTGTGTCGTCCCGTTCCGTAAGGTGGATGGTGAATTATTAAAATTGTTGTTTCAATATCATCATCTATATTTGCCATATCATCTATAAACCATTCATACTGAGCGGAACCGGGTATAATATCTATATCTTCGTTAAAGTCTGTATCTAAAGCTACAAAATGAATTCCTTTTCGATCTAAAGAATACCAATTATTTTCTTGGTCCCAATTTGCATCTTCAGGAATATATTCACCCATATTTTCTAAGAACATTTCAACAGAACCATCATGATTACCATGAACAGGATAAAATTCACGATTTTCTAAAATAAAGCCACAATCTTCAAACCAAGAATCCCACTGCTCTTGATTATCACCATCAAGGATAAAATCTCCAGAATTACATATATATTTTGGGTTAATTTCATCAATACATTCTGCAATTTTTATGCGAAATCTTGGTTCAGGTGTAAACTCATCTAACCGTGTATCACCATAAAATACGAAAGAATCTTGAATTGGAAATATATCAATAATCCCAACAATATATTGCAAAATAAGTGATGCATCAACCGCTTGAATTTCCCCATTTCCATCCACATCGGCAGCAAATATTTGCGAATCATCAAGATTAATTAATCCAACTACATCTTGTAGAACTTGAGATACATCCATTACTTGAATTTCCCCATTTCCATCTGTATCGCCGTAAATTACTCTGTTCAAATAATTTTTGTTTTTATTCGTTCTTCCGACTGAAGCAAAAACCGCAATACTTATGATTATCAGCACAAATGATAATAAGATACTATTTTTTTTCATTTTCTCTTCCTTTTTAATTTATTTTAGTAATAACATTTTTTTGGTTGAGCTAAACTTACCCGCTGTCATTTTATAGAAATAAATTCCAGATGCTTGCTGATAAGCATCCCAATTAATTTCTGGTTCATCGTTATTAATTGAGAATTCTTTTACAAGTTGACCCTTCAAATTAAATATTTCAATAATTCCTTCGGTTACCCCCTTACCCAACGAGAAACTAATAATCGTATTTTTTTTGAATGGATTTGGATAATTTTGAAGTAAATACATTTTATCTGTATTAGGATAATCATCTTCAATACTCACAGTTTCATTTGGTGCATTTGGAGTTGGTGATAATAAAATACCCAAATTATCAGAACCATCTGGATATCTACCATAACTAATATCTTCCTCAAGTGCAGGATAACTGGTGCTATCAATCACAGTAACTCCATCTTTATTATATAGCCCCACAAATTCACCTTCCCGCTCCAAATTAAAGTTTGCATTTAAACCTCCATTTAGACTATCGTTATTTGCCCAAATAATTAGAAATTCATTTGCTGAAATTGTAACTTCTGGAAATTGCCATTTATCTCGAGTTTGAGCATTATCACTTAAGAACAATCCAGATAAATTAACATCATAATCATTGGAATTGTAAAGCTCAATCCAATCGGAATGATTTCCAAACTGGTCAGTAATGCCACTAACATTTTTTGCCATTATTTCATTCACAAAAATTCCAGTCGTATAATCTTGAATTATATAATTTTGGAGTTGAGCATCAATATTTGCATCACGAGTTTCAACAAAACTTTTCAGTCCAAAAATAACAGTATTTCCAAACTCAATATCTTCTTCAAGATTTGTTTCAAATTCTTCGTTTGTGAACATTTTTAGTGTGTCTGCATAAACTGCTTCCCGAATTAGGTCTGCAAACTCATCAATATGTGGGGCAATACTATCATAATTCAATTCTATCTCAGTAAGATATTTGTAAACCATCTTGTAAACATCTTTGTAGTCATCAACTCCGTTTAGTCCAATTGCATTCTGATAGAGAGGTCGAGGATAATCATATTCCCAAAACATATTCAAATTAAGAAGTTCATCCGGATCCAAAATATTTAGTGCTAACAAACCAAAAGCAAAATTGAAATCCCAAGGAATATGAGTGAATTTGTTGGTATCATCGCGATGATAAATATAATAATTTCTGGAATTACCAAAATAGCTATCTAAATTGATAAAATAATTATTGATAACTTGATAAAAAAGAAAATTATGAATATGAAAATGGTCTTCAAATTCTTCCACAAATTCATCTGCTGGCGTATTGTTTATGATATTAATTAACTCCAATAAATCTGACCAATCATTTTCTAATTCATTTGTTTTTAGCTCATACAATTCATTATAACTTTCTTGATTTGGCCCATACCAAACCAAGTCTCCGTGCGGATCACCTTTAAAAAGATTACCATCTTCGCCATTGCCATAATGCCTTTCTATGAATTTTTTATTAACCTGCTCTACATTTGTGTAAAGTCCCAAATATTCTCCATTTACATACAATTTGGCAAAATTTGCACGCGAACTTGGAATGAATTTATTAAAGACATCGTAGATAATTTTTTCTCGTAAAAAGCTTGGATCAAAATATTCATTATTCAAATTAATTTTGTCCACACCATAAAATTCCTGGTCTAAAATATACTCATCAAATTTAATTTTGAACGGTTTTTTTTCGGTTGGATAGCCCATCGATTTATAACCTTTAAATCGAACTCCAACACTATCATAATCTACACCATCAAAGGTAAAAGTAGCCGGTGTATAAATCCACTCGTCTTGGTTGGAACCTATGTAATAATTATCCATCAACAAGTTAAACCAATCTGGTTCTGTAAAAGTAATGTGAAATTCCAAAATTTGAGAATCGTCATAAATAATATCCGATTCGTCTGCCAAACAAATTAAAGTAACCAAAATAAATAAAATCAAAATACACTTCTTCATACAATCTCCCTTTTTACCAACTAATTATTGCTCCCATATTTTCACCATTTTCACCTGTGCCAATGCAAGGCGAATTTTCATTTAATTCGAAATTATCATTTTCCGGGTCAACAAACAATGGATCTGCATTGATATTTCCCTCACCACCATTTGTCCAACCATTTTCGATATCGCTAAATTCAACTAAAATATCACACATACTTTCATCAATATCAATACCAAAACTTGTGTCATTTCCCCAAATGATGCAATTTTTTATTTCAATATCGGAATTATAGTAAGCATAAATAGTGCTTCCATACATAGCAGTATTTCCATAAATTGTAACATTTTTTAATATTGCATTGGAATACGCTTCACAAAATAGAGCCGCTCCACGATATTGTGCTACATTACCTTTTATAATCACATTTTCAATTGTAGGACTTGATTGAAAATAGCAATAAATTCCACCACCATCATTCAGGTATGCCGTATTATTCGACACAATGAGATTGCGTAAAGTTGGATTAGAATAATTTTCGCAACAAATTCCGCCACCATATTGATTATAACCATTTGTGATTGTAAAACCATCAAAGACTGCGGTAGAGTCTTCTCCACTAACAAAAGAGACAACTGTTCCGTTACTGTTTCCATCAATAATTGTTAATTCTGGTCCATCTGTAGATTGAACAATAACATTTTTTCCATTAAAATTAATATTTTCGATATAAGTTCCAGGATAAACCAATAATTGGTTTTCGGCATTTGCATCATCAATTGCTGTTTGAATTGTGCTGTAATACTTGCATAAATTCGTGTTGTAGGTCAAGGGAAAATCAATGGCATTTATTTCTAAATAATCGTTTCTCATTAATAAATCAGTTGCTCCATTTTCATCTGTAATTGTTAATGAAACCGAATAAGTTCCAGCTTCTTGATAAATATGAATTGGATTTTGTTCTGAAGATGAATTTCCATCGCCAAAATTCCATTCCCAACTTGTAATTGAATTCTCTCCAATTGAAATATCGTTAAATTGAAATTCATCTGTTATTTGATATCCCAACTGTTGATTAGCATAAAATCTTGTCGTCAAAGTGATTGGGTTTGCATTTTGATCAAAATAATAGGCACCAATATCCGCAATAGTTCCATCCGGATCGTTTGGTGAATCTGGGTTACCACTATCAATGCATGGTGAATTTGGTTGCAAATAATAACCATCTGTAAAAAGTGGATTGTCGTTAATATTGCTTTCATCAACATATCCCTCGACATTTGAGAAAGTTACATTCAAGAGACCAGCATCATTAAAATTAAGTAAATTATCAGGTTCATTCAAAGCAACAATTGTATTTGAAATAAGCAAGTTGGAATTCACGACACCACTTTGAAATATTCCCCCACCACTCAAAGCATAATTATCCGCAACTGTTGTATTCGTGAGGTTAAACTCGGAATTATTCATATAAATTCCACCACCATTATTTGAAGCTACATTATTTGTAATCTGGCTGTATAAGAGATTTATTTCTGAATTATAGCCAGAATAGATTCCGCCACCATGATTGGATGAATTATTAGCATCAATCACGCTATTTTCAATTGTCAAATTTGCACTGTTATAGCAGTAAATACCGCCACCATAATTGGAAGCATTATTATTGGAAATAATCAAGTTCTTCAATATTATCTTGGAATTTTCACAATAAATACCGCCACCATTTTCTGCATTTCCATTTTTTATTGTAAAACCATCAATAATTTGAGTAGTAAGAGTATCAACCAAACCTGCAAATATTAAAGCACTACTGGTTGGCTCTGCATTAATGATTGTAACTTCTGCCCCACTTGTAGATTTGATAGTAATATTTTCATCTTCAAAAATAAGGTTTTCGTTGTAAATTCCCGGATTGACTAATATGAAGTTCTCGCCATCTTTGGCGTTATCAATTGCCGCTTGAATAGTGTCATAATATTCGCTAAGATTGGTATTGTGCACGGGTGGATAAGGTAGAGGTTCGGGAGGATAAATTGAATCTGAACAAGAAATCAACGATATAAGAATCAATAAAAAAATTATGTTTTTGATAACTCACCTCCTTTACTATTTCTGATAATAACAATTAGGATACCTTTTTTTAATAAATAAAATAATGTCAAATACTTTTACTGTTTTAATTTATTCTGAATCAAAAATCATATTTTTTTAATTCTTGTTGTTCAGATTTTATCTTATTTTTTTGAAATCAAATTACCAAAATATTGAGTAATTTTTTGAGAAAAATCCATTTTAATTTTATTTTTTAAAGCTCTAATAATTCTGGCTTTCGCTTCTTTTTCAGAAATATGACCCTCTCTCCCACTTTGCGAAATTGCGATAATTATTTTATCTTGATTATTCAAAATTTGTAATTGAAATTCATAACGAATAAACTCAATATCTCTTTTTAAATCGGTTTTTTCAAAACGGATTTTGCCCACGATTTTGAGAAGTGGTTTTTCCGAAATGACAAAACCTAAATCGGTCAATAATTCAGAAAAAATTGATTCTATCTCTTCATCTTTGTCATTTTTAATCTTAATTTCAAATCCAATTTTTTGAGCAATATTTCGCGTTTGTTCTAAAATTTTTTGAAAATTATAATCTAATTCTTCAGCTAAATTTTGAGCAATTATTTTTTGCTGGTTTCTCAATATTTCATTTTGATTTGCAATTGATGAAGCCGCCGTGAAATATGCATATTCTTGCAAAATATCATCCGATTTTTGAGAAATAAGATAATTTATTTTTTTTGCATTTTCCAAAATTTTTTCATTATAAATTTGAGCCGTCTCAAAACGATTCAAGTAAGCAATCACATAAACTCGCCCCATTTTATTAGTATAACTTTCACCAAATTGAATATTAAAAAGCGTCTCGCTTGATTCAATTTTGATATTTTTTTGAATTTCAGATTGCTCTTCAAAATCGAATTCCTGATTCTTGTAAATTTCTAAATATTTCTGGTTATATATCTCTATCGCTTCAATTTTTGATTCAAATATTTTCGATAAATTTGCAGCTGCCATATCTTCTGCTTGTCTGCGAGAATCACCCTCTCCAATTGCTGAAAGATACAATTGAGCGGAATAGACAGCTTTTGGATTTTGAAGCCATTTTGGCTGAACTTCATTTTTTGCTTTTGTTAAATGTGAAGTTGTCGAACAAGAAATCAGTGTTAATAAAATTAATAGTTTTTTCATTTTACATCCTCCTAATTCAAATAAAATGATTCAAAAATATTTGTTTTGTTTGATGAAACTTCAATTTTTTCCAAATCATCTGTAAAAAGCAATTCACCACTCTTTGAGTAATATTCAACCTTAAAATGATGAATTCCAGATTCCAATTCAATTTCGCCAATAAAAGTTTTGGCAGGAAAAAACCTCGAAATACGCAAATCAGCATTCTCGGTAGCATCAATTGCCACATCTGCTACCATTCGCGTTGCAAAGCTCAAAAGTGGGTTGTTGATTTTTTCAACCAATTTTTCTTTCCCTTTTTGGGTAGCAAGACCCTTTATAATTGTGCGAGTAATCGTTTTGAGATATATTAGTGTTTTTTTTACTTTGAAAGTTTCCAAAGCTACATCTTCAAGCGATTCCAAAAGTTCCATTTTTTTTACTTCGCTGCCATCTACAACCACTTTTATTACACCAATATTATTTCTCCTCTTTTTCATAATCGGAAGCTGAAATTTGAAATGATACCCTTCTTGAATACCATACCAATTGATTGTATCAAGTGTTTTAAGGCTTTCTTTGTGTGTGGAATTTTCTTTAGTTGTGCTAATTATAATCAAATTTTTTTCGGTGTGAATGTAGAGTGTTTTTGCTTTTTTTTCGGGAGCTCTACCCACAAAAGTGATAAAATTCACTTTTACTTTTTTTGAGAGCTTCAAATAATTGGAAAAATCTGGTTTTGAGTGATGATAAATTTGCGATTGCAATTTCCAAGCTTCATCAATTTTTTTTAAATCAATTCGAGCATCATCCAGATTTCCCTCAATTCGATATAGTAGCATACTCAAATATCTTCCCAAAGCAGAATTATGAAACTTATTTTTACCTGCTTTAAAATTGGTTTTTTTATTTTTTGAAAGGTTAAATTTATCAGCTATTTTAGTGTGTTTTTGCTCCAATTGAGATAATTTATTATTAATCTTTCGAATCTCCACAAAAGCGTCATCAAATAAATCTAACTCAATATAATTGAGTGCTTTAAAAATGTTCAAATAGATATCTTCATAATCCTCACCAGAATATTCCAAAACATTATCATTGAGTAGCAACGAAGCCGTTGCCCTACTCACACTTTTTGTGAAAAGCTCATCGATTCCTTGCTCGGCTTTATCCAACATTTCATTACTTTTTTTATACTGCTTATCGTAGTGGCAAAGCATTCCCAAATCAAGATAATAAAGCACTCTATCTTTTTTGGAATAGAATTTCTCTTTTGCGGATTCCAGATTGCTAATTGCATCTTTATAATTATGCATTTGAAATTTTTTATCAATATCGACAAATTGATTTTTTTGCGTTTTTATGCTGGAACAACCAAACAATAAAAAGGTGAAAATAGAGAAAATAAAAGTGTTTTTAATAAATTTTTTCAAAATTACCATTTAGCTTTAGATTTTATAATACTTTTTTTAATTTCTTTGCTTCCGATCCACACTTTTTCATTGGTTTCCACATTGATTAATTCCATATCAATTTGATAAGATTTTGCCGATTTTCCGTTAATAGCATCTTCGGTTGAAGTGATGATTCCTTGTAAGATAAAATCTGCTCCCAATTCTGCCGCCAAGCGTTTAGCAGATTCGGCAAAAGCGTAGGATTGTTGCTCCAATCTTTCCTGCCGGATTTCATCTCTCTCTTTGCTACTTGCTACAAAACGAACTTTTCCACTATTAATAAGTTCGCGTTCGATATCTTTTACAAACATTTCGGTTTGAATATGTTCCATACTTTTATTGCGAATTGCTCCAACAATTACAGTCGGCTTCTTACCAATTGTCATGTTAAAATCAGCAATCCAAGAACGATACATCAAATCCTTAATCATCTGTTCGGCTACCAATTTAGAATCCGTGTCGTTCCAATTGCCACTTAAATCCGTTACTTCATCTGTTGAAATCCGAGTAACTGTACGAATTGAAGTAGCACAACCAAAAAGTGTAATTAACAATGATAGTATTACAAAATTTCTCATAAAATTCTCCCGTATTTTTTTATTTTCACAAAAATCTGAAACCAAAGTTTTTAATTATTCTAATTCCCTAATTTTTAAATCTTTTAATTCTCCTATCGTCTGACAATACGAAAGCTAACAAAAAACATGGTGTAGTCGGGTGTAAT
Organism: uncultured Candidatus Cloacimonadota bacterium; assembly: GCA_964419355.1. Lineage (GTDB taxonomy): Bacteria > Cloacimonadota > Cloacimonadia > Cloacimonadales > TCS61 > TCS61. The sequence continues at coordinate 14,579 of CAYQOZ010000028.1, forward strand.
ACCAAAACGAGAGTTAACACGACAGTGATTATTGCTACTAATAGCTGAAGCATTTCGCACAACATGCTCTGAGCCAGTTGTGGGTCCAGTCGGGTTATTTTCTGGACTACTGTCGTAATAATTACTGTCATACCAATCATTACAATATTCATATGCATTACCACTCATATCGTAGATGCCAAGTTGGTTGGGTAATTTCGTGCCAACGGGGTGAGTTTGGTTGCTTGAATTACTATTATACCAAGCGTAATCATCGAGATTATCAGTTGTACCGGCGTATTCGTAATCATTAACGTGGTGAATGCCACCGCGTGCCGCGTATTCCCATTCTGCTTCTGTGGGTAATCTGTAACCGTTTGCTTCAAAATTGCAACTCCAATTTGCTAAATCGTAGCAAGGGGTTAAGCCTTCTTGCTCACTTTTGTAGTTGCAAAAAACGCGCATGCCATACCAACTTATTTCCATTACGGGGCAATCTTCTGTAGTAGCGATACTACTACCGTCAAAGTAGAAACTATCATCATAATCAATTGCACAGTAGCCGTCACCTATATGTATTAATTCGATATCATTCCAAGTCCCATTACTATTAACACCATAGGCATTCAGGAACTCAATGTAAGCAGTGTGTGTTACTTCCGTCTCACTTATGTAAAAATCATCCAATGTTACTGTGTGCACGGGTAGCTCGTCGCTATCTCCCTCGCCAAAGTGATCGCCCATTTCAAAATTACCTCCAGCTACATAGATCATGTTGATGGGTTCTTCACCACTATTTCCAAAAGT
>CAYQOZ010000029.1:0-15321 GCA_964419355.1 uncultured Candidatus Cloacimonadota bacterium
CATCAATTGCTCGATGGAAGTTGCGAACATAGAAAAAGCCACAGCCTCACCGGCATTAACACGGTTTGAAAGTTCGGTAAGTCCGCGAATTCCACCCACAAAATCGATGCGTTCATCTTTACGAGGATCACCGATTGCAAGAATTGGATTTAGTAAATTATTTTGTAAAATTGCTACATCGAGTGAGTTGACAGGATCATTAGTTGGGAAAGTTCCATCTTTTGCTGAAAGCTTGTACCACGTTCCGTTTAAATACATTCCAAAAGTGTGAAGATTTTTTGGTTTGAATGGTGATGTTTTTGAATGTTCTGTAACTTCAAATTTTTCGCTTACTTTTTTAAGAAAATTATCATTTGAAAGATTGTTTAAATCTTTTACAACACGATTGTAATCCATGATATAAAGTTGGTCGTGCGGGAAAATAACAGAAAGAAAAAAGTTGTATTCTTCGTTACCAGTATGATTTGGATTTTCCGTTCTTCTACGTTGACAAACCTTTGTTCCAGAAGCACTTCGGTGGTGACCGTCTGCCACATAAAGATAGTCAATTTCTGCAAAGATATTGATAAGCTCTTCGGTATTTTCTTCAATTATCCAAAAAATATGCTTGATGCCATCTTCTGCTTCAAAATCGTAAACAGGTCTTTTATTCATAACTTTAGCCACGATTCCATTAATATCATTGCGAGCTTTGTAAGTGAGAAAAACAGGACCAGTATTGGCGTTCAAAGTATCAACATGTTTGATTCTGTCCGCCTCTTTTTTGGCACGCGTGTGTTCGTGTTTTTTGATGATATTATTTTCGTAATCTTCTACCGATGCACCAGCCACAATTCCGATTTGATTAACATCGCCCATAATTTGCTGATAAACATAAAAACACGGTTTTTCATCCTGAATAAGCACGTCATTATTCATCATTTTATACAAGTTTTCGCGACCTTTTTGGTAAACTTCTTCACTGTAAAGATCAACTCCTTCTGGTAAATCTACTTCGGGTTTCACAACGTGTAAAAAACTATGTGGATTATTTTCCACCATTTTGCGTGCTTCCTCTGAATTCATCACATCATACGGTAATGACGCCACTTCTTGAATCATTTTTGGTTGAGGTCTCACACCTCGAAACGGATTAATTTTTGCCATTTTATTTCTCCTCATTCAACGCAGATTAACGCTGAATTTTATGATTTATTATTTTTCAATGTTTTTTAGAATATAAATTATCCTTCTGATTTTCTTTTATCTGATGATGTTAATGAAATATTGGCACTATTTTTTTTAATTGTTTCTCCTTTTATAAGCATCAGCAAAAGAACTCATTGGGTTTAGTTCTTTTATTGAAATATAATGACATCTATAACCACCTTTGTAAGATAATTTTGACCCAAAGTCTCTTAATGGGGCTTTATCTACATCGCTTGATGTTGCATATCCACAAACATAAGCTTCTGTTTGTGGTAAAATGTTAGAAGCTTTTGAAGAGGAAACATTGATTATTATTTGAATATAAAAAGGTGATTTACGTTTTCTTGCATAATCTTCTCTTACTAAAAGATTAAGTCTTTCGCTAAACGGATAAGCTGAGGTTTTTATTTCAATATCAACAAAATTTACATCCCCTTTATTGCTACCAACTCGATTTTTCATCCAATCATCGTAAAAATATTGAGCAAAAACAAATTCACCTATGATCCCTGTTAATGTGTCAATTTTTGAAGCAACTGTCCTATTAACCTTTACCTCGTTTATCATTTTTTTTGCTTTTATAAGCATCTCTTCAGTTATAATTACCTTAGGATAATTATTCATTTATTCCTCCTATTTTTTGCTATTTTTTGAAATATTTGTCATTTTGACTCCTTTTTAAAAAGCACAATTCGATTAGAATTTGTTCCTTTATTATTATTTTTTACTCCCCAAATATTAGCAGTTTTGGTAAATTTTTGTTCATTTATGATTATACCGAGTAATTTAAAACCAGATTTTACACCAAGCGGGACTATATATTCATCTAATTTTATTTTTCCATTTTTTATTTCTCCAACTTCAAAAGCAACAAAGCCACCAACTTTAGTTATTCGATATAATTCGTTAAAAACATTTTGCATTACATTTGACCATTTTTCTACTGTTTTGGACATCGTAATTTTTTTTCCAATTTCTTCCGCATCAATACCATTGAACCAACATCTTAACCAATTATCTTTTGCATATTGTATCACATCTAAAAATGGTGGTGATGTTACAGTTAACTGAATAAAATTATCAGGTATATTTTTTGTTTCTCTTGCATCATTATTTAAGAAAATTGCCGATGAATGAATTTTTTCTAATTGTTTTTTTTGTTTTACAGAAATGTCTTTTATCAAACTTTTTGATTTATTCATTATAAGTTTTTTCACATCTCTATATTCAGGTATTTGTTCTCTTTTTTCATTAATTTTAATTTGTCTGTTAGCAGTAACAGCTTGATTTGGTGGCATTGTATAAACAGAGAAAAAACCGTTAGAATGCCCCGTTAATCTATTCGTTGCAACAGTCATAATCCATTTATCAAAATTATTCTTTTTTTTATTCAGGATAAAATTTTTGATGGATACAATCTCACTTTCTGTTTTTGAATGATAAAACATTGATAAATCAATATCTGCTTTTTTGGTGTAATCAATTGGAATTTTATCTAAATGTTTTTTTAATTCGACTAAATTAGGTATTAATAATCGCGATTCGCTCAATATCTTACTTAACGGATTTATATCATTTCCAACGATTTGCCTATTTAATAATGCAGCTTCTATTATTGTTGTTCCGCGTCCCAAAAATGGATCATAGACATAATCAAGTTCATTGGTCAATTCTTTGATAAAAAAACGTGGTAATTGTGCTTTAAAGCAAGCTCGATAAGAAATTTCGTGAATACTATTAGCCTGTCTTTGTTTTGATGTCCAAAATTCGTTAGTATATTTTACCGTTTTTATATCGCCAATTGATATTTTTTCTATAATTGTATTAATGTCATTATCTTTCTTTTCAAAATCATTTAACCCAAAAATATCTAATTGAACTGATTGTATCTCTTTTTTGAAATTTAGAATTTTCTGTTTGAACTTATTTTCAAAATGATTTATCAATAATGTTTGCATTAATACTCCAAATTATTTACACCAAAATAGACCTCTTTTCCGTTGATATCCCACTTGGTCATATCGTCTGAAATGTCTGCAACTTTGGTGATTGTTTCGGTAAGTGTCTCAGCTTTGATATAATCTTCATAAACTTTGAAAACCTTTTCAATTTCAGCATCACCAGAATAAAATAGATGAATTTTATCCATAATCTCAAATTTTTTATCTTTTCGTGTAAATTGAATTTTATTTACCAGTTCCCGTGCAAATCCCTCTTCAACAAGTTCGGGCGTCAATTCTGTGTCGAGTGCCACAAAAAGTTCTTTGTTAGATTCAAAAGTGAAACCTTCACGATCTTTTATCGAAATAGCGATATCTTCTTCCGTAATTTTGAAGGAACTGCCGTCGATATCGAGGTAATATTCTTTTCCGCTGTGCAAGATTTCCACGATATGAGTGCCATCAATATTTGCTAACGCACCTGCAATGTGTTTTACATGCTTACCATATTTGGGACCCATAACTTTGAAATTTACTCTGATGTCGTATTCTACAAAGTTATCTTTTTTGTGAATATATTTTATCTCTTTTACATTGATTTCTTCTTTGATAAGTTCTTCCATTCGTGTTACCATTTTTTTGAATTCAGCTGGAATGTAAAGTGCTCCCAGAGTTTGTCTAACCTTTATCTGACAACTATTTCTTGCCGCTCTACCGAGAGAAACAAGATCGATTACCGTTTGCATCTCTTCCTCTAATTTTGGGAAAATAACGGTTTCATCAAATTTTGGAAAATCTTCCAAATGGACACTTTTGTTATTAGTCAAATTGGTAAAAATATCTTCCGCGAGAAATGGTGCAATCGGAGCCATTATTTTGCTCACTGTTACCAAAATATGGTGCAAAGTCAAGTATGCTTCGATTTTGTCATCAGTTAAGGACATTGCCCAATATCTACGGCGGCATCTTCTAACATACCAGTTACTTACATCGTCAATTACGAAACTTTGAATGGTTCGAACAGCCCGTGTTAAATCAAAATTATTGAGATTTTCATCAACGTTTTTGATGACCGAGTTCAAACGCGAAATAATCCATTTATCGATTTCAATATTTTTGTCATTTGAAAACTCGTATTTTGATGCATCAAAATTATCGATGTTGGCGTAAGTTACATAAAATGAATAGACATTTTTGAGAGTGCCGATAAATTTATTGACGATTTCAATAACGCCATTTTCATCAAATTTTGTGGGAATCCAAGGTGGGCTAACTGCAAGTAAATACCAACGGTTAGCATCTGCTCCGTATTTTTCCATCAGTTCCATCGGATTGACGCTGTTGCCTTTGCTTTTGCTCATTTTCTGACCTTTTTTATCGAGAATTAAATCATTTACAAGCACATTTTTGTAGGGTGATTTTCCAGTCAATATTGTAGAAATTGCCAAAAGTGAGTAGAACCATCCACGTGTTTGGTCGATTCCTTCACTGATGAAATCAGCAGGGAAAAGTTCGCTTTCGAAAATTTCTTTATTTTCAAACGGATAGTGCCATTGTGCAAACGGCATTGCACCACTATCAAACCAACAGTCAATAACTTCTGGAGTGCGTTCCATTTTTCCACCACATTCGCATTTGAGTAAAATGTTATCGACATAAGGTCGGTGTAGCTCGATATTTTCTGCGACCATAGAACCATTTTCCATATTCCCTTTTTGGCGTAATTCAGCGATTGAACCGATGCTTTCCAATTTTCCGCAATCTTTACAAACCCAGATGTTTAGTGGTGTTCCCCAAAATCTATCGCGTGAAATTGCCCAATCTACATTATTTTCCAACCAGGCACCAAAGCGTTTTTCACCCACAAATGAAGGGAACCAATTTATTTTTTTATTGTTAGCGAGTAATTGTTCTTTGAAATCGCTAGTTTTTATGTACCAACTCGAGCGTGCGTAATAGATGAGTGGGCTTTTGCAACGCCAGCAAAATGGGTAACTGTGCGTGATTTGTTTGCGTTTGTAGAGGAGTCCATTTTCTTTCAAGTTGCGAATAATATTTTTGTCGGCATCTTTGACGAATTCACCAGCAAAATCGGAAACAATTTCTTTGAATTTTCCAGCATCATTAACCGGATTTATAACTGGTAAATCGTATTTTCTACCAAGGGTATAATCGTCTTGCCCAAAAGCGGGAGCAGTGTGTACCACACCGGTTCCATCGTCCATCGTAACATAATCTGCCAATCCGACGACAAACGCTTTTTTTTCTGGTTTTACATATTTGAAAAGTTGTTCGTATTCTTTAAATTCAAGCATTTTGCCTTTAAATTCATCGATGATTTCATATTCTTCTTCCAAGACATCTAAGCGTGCTTTTGCCAAAATGAAAAATTCTTCGCCCATTTTTACTTTTGCATAAATTTCATTCGGGTTCACAACCAATGCCACATTTGAGATAAGCGTCCAAGGCGTTGTTGTCCACGCCAAGAAGTAGGTATTTTCTTCTTCTAAAACTTTGAATTTGATGTAAACGGATGGGTCTTCCGTATCTTGGTAACCTTGTGCAACTTCGTGGCTGGAAAGCGGTGTGCCACAACTAGGACAATATGGTACAATTTTATGACCTTTGTAGATTAAACTTTTCTTGTAAAATTCGTTTAAAATCCACCAAACTGTTTCGATATAATCGTTTGTCAGAGTGATGTATGGATTTTCTAAATCAATCCAATATCCCATTTTCTCAGTCATCTCACGCCACTCTTTTTCGTATGAAAACACTGAATCTTTACATTTTTTATTGAATTTTTCCAAACCGTATGCTTCCACCTCCTTTTTATCGTTTAAACCGAGTGTTTTTTCAACCTCAATTTCAACTGGAAGACCGTGAGTATCCCAACCTGCTTTTCGTTTTACCTGAAAACCTTTCATTGTTTTGTAGCGACACACTGCATCTTTAATAGTTCTAGCGATAACGTGATGAATGCCGGGTTTACCGTTTGCGGTGGGAGGTCCTTCAAAAAAGATGTATTTTTCTGCACCTTCTCGATTGCTGATGCTCTTTTCTGAAATTTGATTTTTTTTCCAATATTGTTGGATTTTTATTTCTGAATTTTCTTTTACATTAACAGGCTTATACATTTTCTGTTTCCTCTTCAAATAATTCTTTATATTGTTCTTTTAGTTCAGAAATTTCCTTCACATAATCTTTCCACAAGCCCATAATTTTTTCTATATCTGCACATTTTGGACACAAAACTATTGTGTTTTCTGGAGTGGTGCCAATGTAACCGCGTTCATAACAATTTTTGCAGTTTTTCTTTTTTCTATTTTGGATTGCAATTTCTTTTGCTTTTTCCAAATGTTTTTCTTCTAACTTGAACATTTTAACTCCTAATTTTTTCCAAATTTTATTTATCGCTAAATATGTCAACTACAAATGCAATTGGCTTAATTAACGAATTTCCAGCGGAATAAAAAAATCAACTTGAAATAGACAAATAAAAACCGCTCCATTTCGGAGCGGTTTTTATTTGTCTATTATCCGTGAACTTTGCGTTTTCTGTGATGATAATTTTTTATCTATTTTCTTCAATCCATTTTTCAGCGGAGAAAGCTGCAATTGCTCCATCAGAAGCAGCTGTAACAACTTGACGAAGTGCTTTTTGATTAATATCTCCAATCGAATATATTCCGGGAACACTTGTTTGCATCGATTCATCTACCAAAATAAATCCTCGTTCATCAATTTTTACTATCTCTTTTACAAGCTCATTATTGGGAACGATTCCAACATACATAAATACACCATCGACTGCCAAATCAGAATTTTCTTTTGTTTTTCTGTTATGAATTTTTAAGTTTTCTACAAATTGTTTACCTTCAATTTCGGTTATGATAGAATTCCAAACAATTTCTATTTTATCATTATTAAAAGCTCTTTTTTGAATAATTTTTACTGCTCTCAATTCATCGCGCCGATGAATAATATAAACTTTTTTAGCAAATTTTGTAAGAAAAAGTGCTTCTTCCACCGCAGAATCACCACCTCCAACAACCGCAACAATTTTATCGCGATAAAGTGCACCATCACAAGTTGCACAATAAGAAACTCCTCTTCCCGTTAATCTTGCTTCTCCATCAACACCCAATTTACTGGGATTTGCTCCGGTTGCGATAACGACCACTTTCACTTTAAATTCTTCGTTTGTAGTTTTTATTAATTTGAAATCTTTTTGTGGAATTATCTTTTTTATTTCGTTGATTTTGAATTCGACATCAAATTTATCTGCTTGTTTTTTCATCTTATCAGCAATATCAAATCCGCTCATATTTTCTTCAAAACCGGGATAATTTTCTACGTCGGCAGTTAAAACAATTTGTCCACCGATGAGTCCTCTTTCAAAAACTACAGTTTTTAATCCACCGCGAGCGGCATAAATAGCAGCGCTCAATCCAGCGGGTCCACCGCCGATGATAGCAATATCATAATTCATTTTTATATCTCCTATTTTTTTATTCAAAAATTATAGTATGAAAATTACGAAAAGCAAATTTCATTTTGAGAAAATTTTAAAATAATTTAGTGTTTATTTACAAAATTAATGCTCATTTCTGCCATCAATTTTTTATCATTATCCATCGGAGCAACATGATAAGAATTTTTCAGCCAAATCAGTTTTTTATCAGTTGAACCTATTTTTTTCATTGTGAAAGTTGCACTAATTTTCGGAACAACATGATCTTCTGTTGATTTGAAAATGAGAGTTGGAACCTCTATCTTGGGAAGCATTTTTCGCACTTCTTTCAACATTCTCAGCATTTCATAAACGCCGTTAGTTGGGGTTCTGTCATAAGCAATTTCTTTGGAATTTGGGTCTTTAATATCGGAAGCAACAGCTGGCACAGATTTGACTATTTTCCTCAAAATTGGAACAAACCAAAATTTTGGATGGGTAAATTTTACAGCGTGATTGATTAAAATAATTCCATTTAATTCTGGATACTTTGTTGCTAAAAACAATGCCAAACCTCCGCCCAAAGATAGACCGCACAAAAATATTTTGGAACATCTTTGTTGCAATTTTGTCAAAGTTTTTTCTAAATCATCAACCCAGTTGGTGTATTTGAGTGAATTCATATCTTGCCATTTGGTGCCGTGTCCGGTGAGTCCAGGTAATTCTACATTGAAGTCGGCATCGGCAAATTTTTCAGCCAGAAATTTCATCGAAGAAGTAGTTGATGTAATGCCGTGAATAACCAGAATTCCGACTTCGCTTTTTGAAACGTGTGAGAATGGTTTGTGATGTTTTGCTAAATCCATTTTTATTCCTCCCAATTGAGTGAACGCGTTATCGCTTTTTGCCATTTTTTTAGCAATTCAAATCTAATTTTATTATCCATTTTTGCTTTCCATCTTTTTTTCTCTTTCCAATTATTTTTTAATTCGTTTAAATTTTTCCAAAAGCCAATAGATAGTCCGGCAGCGTATGCTGCACCGAGTGCTGTGATTTCTGCAAGTTGTGGCAAAATTACCGAAACATCCAAAATATCAGCTTGAAATTGCATCAATAAATTGCTGGCTGTCATTCCGCCATCCACTTTTATTTTGGCGATTTTCAAATTTGAATCTTTTTGCATCGCTTCAAATATATCTCGAGTTTGAAAAGCAGTTGATTCCAAAACAGCACGAGCAAGATGAGATTTGTTCACAAAATGAGTAAGCCCGATAATTGTTCCACGCGCACCAGAATTCCAATGCGGAGCAAACAAACCAGAAAAAGCAGGCACAAAATAGACACCGCCATTATCAGCAACTTTTTTGGCAAGTTCATTGATTTGGTCAGCTTTTTCTATCAATTTAAAATTATCGCGAATCCACTGTACGAGCGAGCCGGCAATGGCAATCGAACCCTCCAAAGCATAAATAGGTTTTTGGTTTTTTAGCTGATAAGCAACGGTTGTGAGCAAACCATTTTTTGAATGAACGATTTTTTTACCCGTGTTGAGTAGCATAAAACAACCGGTGCCGTAAGTGTTTTTAACATCACCTTTTTGGAAGCAGGTTTGTCCAAAAAGTGCGGCTTGCTGATCTCCCAAAATTCCCGAGATTGGAATCTCTTTTTCAAAACCGAATTTAGTTTTACCATAAATTTTTGAAGAGGAACAAATTTTGGGCAACATCTTTTGTGGAATTTTTAGAATTTGCAAAAGTTCTTCATCCCATTTTAGTGTCTTTAGATTCATCAGCATTGTGCGACTGGCGTTGGTTACGTCGGTGATGTGCTTTCCGCCCGTCAAATTCCAAACAAGCCAGCTATCCATATTTCCAAAAATTGCTTCGCCATTTTCTGTGGCTTTGCGAAGTCCTTTTACATTTTCCAGAAGCCATTTTATTTTTGGTCCAGAAAAATAAGTTGCGATGGGTAAACCTGTTTTTTTCCTGAATAATTCTTCTTTGTTTTCTAGAGAATTACAAATTTTATCAGTTCTGGTATCTTGCCAAACAATGGCATTATGATAAGGTTTTCCAGTTTTTTTGTTCCAAATAATGGTGGTTTCTCGCTGGTTTGTAATACCGATTGCAACGATTTGTTCTTCAGAAATTTTTGCTTTTTTGAGAGTCTCCTTTATCACTTTTTTTGTATTCTGCCAAATTTCCTGCGGATTGTGTTCCACCCAACCGGCTTTAGGGAAAATCTGTTTATGCTCGATTTGATGAGAAGCTATTTTTTTACTGTTGTGATTAAACAAAATAAATCTGGTGCTGGTCGTTCCCTGATCAATTGCTCCGATAAATTTATTCATTGTTTTTCCTAAAATCTTTTAAATATTTTTCATATTTTTTTATCAAGCCGGGGAATCTTTTTAGCTCGCTTTTTCCTTTTGCTGTAATATCGTAAATTCCGTGAGCGACTCGTTCAAACCAACCGTAAAAATTGTTGTATAAAATTGAAAGCGTTTTTTTATCGGAATTATATTTTCGCAAATTTTTTGCAGATGTTGCACCCAATTTATTTAAATATACAGCAATTTGAATAGCATTTTCTTTGTAAGCAGTTACGATTTTTTTCTTGTTTATCCCACCAATATTTAAGTTTTGAGAGCGATTTTCTATCTCTTTTAGAATTGCTTTTTTCTGTTTTGAAATTTTCTTTCTTTGGAATTTGAGTGGATGAAACATAATCTCAATTGGATTGACTGTATTTTCGATATCTACAATTAAAAGTCCCAATTCTAAACGGCGCAAAATATGTTGAATTCCTTTCCAACGTGTTCTATTTTTCAAAGCAGTTCGAGGAATTGCCACATACACCGAATCGGTAATTCGTTGCCTATCCGTTGCCTGAATTAACAGCTGAATATTTACTGAAAGTTTCAGCTCGATAATTATCAGCTCATCATCTTTGGTTGCGGTTATATCACAGTTTTTCACTTCTGCACGAACTTTGTAACCGCTCGTTTCCAAATATTTTTTTATCGGTTTAAAAAGGTCAGATTCTTTCATAAAATTAAGTTTAGTATTTTACAATTTTGCTGAAATAACTGGATTTTTAGAATTTTCTTTAAAGAGTAATCCTGTTTTTCCGATGATATTTACAAGCGTAGAATTTGAAGTTTCAGCAAGTTTGAAAATAAGTTATTTACGAATATTTCTATCGGGATTTGCAACCGAAATTTTTACCAATTCACGAGCTTTCAAAGCCTCTTTTAAACTGGCAATTACAGTTGGTGTAATTCCTCTTTCGCCGATATTTACGATTGCTTTCATTTGCTGTGCCATCGATTTTAATTTCGCTTTTTGCTTGTTTGTTAAATTCATATCATTCTCCCTTCTTTCATTAATTAAATTACGAAACAAGAAAGAGAAGATGTTGATGTAAAGTCAATATCTTTTTTACATTTCCCACGGTTTATTAAGAAAATATTTCAATATAACTCTCTCTTTTTGTTTTATATTATCAGGAATTTTATCTACATATTTTTCCAAAACCAAATATTTTTTGAAATCAATATTTTTCTCATCAGCAACTTTTTGAAGGACATCTATTCCTTTCTCAATTATTGATTTATCTGTGTATTCCATCAAATTTACGTTGCTAATTAATTCCGTGATTTTCAAATTGGAAGCTTGTTCGAGTGTCTTCAACATTTTAATAATATCAATTTTGTTTGAGGTAAATGGTCGTTTTGTATTCACCACGAAATGCATTTCATAACCGCGTTTCTGGATAGCTTTAATATATCTTGTCAGAGCTCTGCATCCATTGGGATCGCCACCCACATCAAGGATTACCGTGCTCCCCAAATTTTGAACTGCTCCCATTATGCGTGGAGATAACATTGGTAAATCAGCGTATTTAAATTCTCCGATTGGAGCAATTACAGTGATACCTTCTTCTTCAAATTTATCATGAACTTCTCTGCTTCTAAAATATGGATTTACCACATCCAAATCAACTAAAATAATTTCATTTCCGCTTTGTTTCAATTGTTTTGCCAAATTTATTGCATATTCACTTTTCCCACTTCCATAAGCTCCGATTACTACTATTAACCGATTTTCCATCTTTTCCTCATATTAAAATCTATTTCTGAATTCGTACCAAAAAGAAATATGCAGAAATAATGTCAAAAATCTTTTTGACAAAAATAGTCTATTTTAAGAATGTAAACTAAAAAAAATGGAGAGTATTTTGAAAATAATAATAGTAATTTTAGTATTAATAACGGCAAATTTATTGGCAGAAGATTATTTGGATTTGAATTTTTTTATCGAACCGCAATTCGAGCATAACGAAATAAATATGGTAAATTTACTAATCGATAGCAACGAAAATGATTCTATTCCACAAATAAATATTTTTGCTGGCAGATTGCTACAAAAACCGCAGTCAGATAGTTTGATGGTTCATCTTTTGAATACACTTCAACCTCAAATTGTTTCTCCTATTGATTATCTATTTCGGGATAAAAATTTGCAAATCGAATTGCTAATTTCCAATATTGAAAGTGATTCAATTGTGATAGTTAAACACAAAATTATTGTTGCAGATTCATTTCGAGTAGGAATGTTTTCAATTTATACTCCAGATTTCGTGGTGAAAAATAATATTGAAGCCAGCTTTGATTTTGATATTTTTCAAATAGCAAAACAACAATCTGAAATATTGAAAAAAGAGACAGATTTTGTGATAATGCTGTCAAATGTAAGTAAATATATTGATAAGAATATTGTGAAAAATATTCCTGTAGATGCGGTGGTAAGCTTTGATTACCAGAAAAAAAGAAATGAAATGCTTAACCACAAAACGATGTTTTATAGCATTCTTTCCAAAAAAGATAAATTTGGAAAATTGAGATTAACATTTAATAAAGGAAAGATTAATCAGAAATGGAAGAGCATCGATTTTGATGCGAAATAATCCAAAGGATTGATGAATGAAAAGAGAAAAAAAATGTCTGGCACTATTTTCTGGCGGTTTGGACAGTATTTTAGTTGTTATATTTATGCAAAAACTTGGTTACAAAGTTATTCCAATATTTTTTGAAACTCCTTTTTTTACTTCTCGAAAAGCAGAGATTTCTGCCAGAAAAAATGGTATCAAATTAGAAATTATTGATATTACTGAACAACATTTGCAAATGCTTTTAGAACCAAAATATGGTTATGGGAAAAATATGAATCCCTGCATCGATTGTCATGGATTGATGTTTAAAAATGCTGGAAAATTATTGAAAAAATATGATGCACACTTTATCATTTCTGGAGAAGTTTTGGGGCAAAGACCGATGAGCCAAAGATTTGACGCACTAAATTCTGTCGGAAATTTAAGCGAGGTAAAAGATTTGCTAATTCGTCCTCTTTCTCAAAAATTGTTAGCGGATACAAAACCAATTCGAGAAGGTTGGGTGAAAAAAGAGGAGATGTTGGATATTCAAGGCAGAAATAGACAGCGACAAATGCAAATGGTAAAAGAGTATGAAATTACGAAATTTCCATCTCCGGATGGTGGCTGTTTGCTAACTGATGCCGGATTTTCTAAAAAATTAAAAGATTTGGTTGAGCACAATTTATTTAACTCAAAATCCATTGAATTTATAAAAATTGGCAGACACCTTCGCATCAATAAAGAATTAAAATTGATTATTGGTAGGAACAAACAAGAAAATGAAAGTTTAAGCAAATTAGTTACAGATGAAATTGTGATGCAGACTTTTGAAATTTCTGGACCTTTTGGCGTTATCCAAAATTTAGATAAATTATCGGATGAAGATTTGAAAATTTGTGCCGGAATTTTATTGCGATATAATTCGAAAGTAGACGAAAAAGCAGAAGTTATTTTTGGTTTGAATTTTAAATTAAAAGATAAAATATCAGCAAATAAAATGAAAAATGAAGAAGTAAAAAAATATTTGATTTAGAGGAAAATATGAAGTATAAAATTTTTAATGTTTTGCCAGGATTTGGGACAAATACTTATCTACTTTGGGATGAAATTTCGAAAGAAGCGATCTATATCGATGTTGCCGCTCCAGACGAAAAGTTGATTTCTGCGATTAAAAAAAATAATCTAAAACTAAAATTTTTATTGAATACTCACGGTCATGGTGATCATATTGCTGGAAATACGATGATTAAAAATAATTTTGATGTGCAACTTGGAATTCATAAATTGGATGCTGAAATGCTTACGAATTCAAACAAAAATTTGAGCTCTCGTTGGGCGCAAAATACGATTTCACCACCAGCAGATTTTTTATTGTCAGAAGGAGATGAACTTAAAATTGGTGAAAAAATCATCAAGATTATTCACACTCCCGGACATTCAAAAGGTGGAGTTTGCTTTTTGGTGGAAAATTTGTTGTTTAGTGGCGACACTATCTTTGCCGGAAGTATTGGCAGAACCGATTTACCAGGCGGAAATTACGAACAATTAATTTCATCAATTCAGAAAAAATTATTTATTTTGCCAGATGCGACAAAAGTTTTATCTGGGCACGGGCCAGAAACCAGCATTGCGACTGAAAAAATGGAGAACCCGTTTGTTGGTTTGACGGCAAGATTTTAGTAATCTGAGATTTGCAAAAAACCGCTCCGAAAGGAGCGGTTTAATTGTTTTACTCAACTGGAAATTCGCTAATTAATCCAACAGTGTGTTGTAAAATTAGCGATGTGTCAAAGGCTTGAATTTCGCCATTTCCATCTACATCACCAGCAATAATTTGCCAATCTTCAAACTCTATAAATTCAACAACATTTTGCAAAACCAAAGAAGCATCCATCGCTTGAATTTCGCCATTTCCATCTACATCACCATAAAGAATGGTTTGTGGAGTGCCAATTATTTTCAGATTATCAATTGCCCAAGCACGAGTTTGATTCGCACCATCTCCAGTAGATTGATAATGAAAAGCGATGCAAATATTTTGTTCATTTGTATAAGTCGAAAGGTTAATTTCTCCAGAGCCTTCCCAAATTGAACTGTTAGCATCGGGTAGATTTGCACTAAGATTGTTCCAACTTGTAGTATTTGGATTTCCGGTATAATTTGTAGTAATTTTTAGTTCTAACCCAACGATAGAATCAGAATATTTTGTCCACGATTGAAAATTACAGTAAGGATTATCGTAAATGCTCAAATTGAAAGCAGGGGAGATGAGCCAATCATTTGCGGGTTCATCGCCACCATAATTATTTGCATACATATACCAATTTCCATCGGGAATGGTTTCGGGATGAGTGTAAGTAGAAGTGTCGTCAGATTGCTCCCAATTTTTATTGCTGGCGATGTTAATTAAATCCCAATCGGGAATAGAATTTTCGAAACTTTCCGCAAGAATTTCCACTGGCAAAGTTGCCGAAGTAACTTCGATAAAATTATATTTAGTTTCAGTGTCGCTATTTCCTTGATTATCTTCTACAGTTAAGGTAACATCATAATTACCAATTTCTTGATAGATAAAACTTGGATTTTGTAAATTGGAATCAATCGAGCCATCGTTGTCAAAATCCCAACTCCATGCTGAAATATTTTCACCATTTGAAGTGTCGGAAAATTGGACTTCGAGTGGTGAGTTTCCAATTGTGATATCAGCGGAAAAATTTGCAACAAGAACAGGCGGACCCCAAATATAATTCACAAATTCTGGATGGTCGATGAATGGATTTCGATTATTTTGATAACCATAAATTA
>CAYQOZ010000030.1:0-15268 GCA_964419355.1 uncultured Candidatus Cloacimonadota bacterium
ACAACTAACAAACTAACTAACACTAAAAGTGTCTTTTTCATACTTCTCTCCTTTTCTACAATTTTTCTTTCTTTACACCATTTTCAATTAAAATACAAAATTAATAACTGCGATATTAACACACATTTTCACGTAACATCAATACTAATTCCATAGACGGAGCAACTAATTTCTAAATCAATATATTATGTCAAGTATTTTTTTCTATTGAAATATTGATAACTACTTTAACTTCAATATATTTATTGATTCTACCCCAAAATTTCATTGACTTTTTTATCCATTTATCTTATTACATTACAGTATGTTACTGTTTTTAATAGTTATTTCATAATTATTGGAATAAACAAAATTTCTGTTAAATCTTCTGAAGCATTATTATTGCTATCTTTTATTTGGATTGTTAGTTTGTAAGAAGATAAATTTTGCAAATTTGCTTTCGGAATTAGCGAAATATCCCCATTTTTTTGCGAAACAATATCCAGTTCAATATTTTCGTCGGTTTCCACTTCGGTAAGTTTTGCTTCCAGATTATTTGAAAAAATTAATTCAGAAATTTTCACATTAATCTTTGGTTTCAGTGTTTTAATAGTTGAGCCATTTCTTATTGAAGTGGAAATTATTCTTGGAGGAATAGTATCCTGAAAAGCTACTCCATCAAAAATATTTATAATATCATTTTCATTATTTTTTTCATCTTCTAATTTATAAATTTCTATTGAATACCGAATTGTATCGAGCGGAGTAGTAATAATAGCAAGCTCATTTTGATTTAAAGAATAAGCAAGAATGTTTTGAGAAATCTTGAGCGAATCGTCAGTAAATATTTTTATTTCCTCAATTTTCGAGATTATTTCGGAAAATTTTATGGTCAACTGCTTATTGGAATTTACTTTTATTGTCTTCAGTTCTGGTTTGACTGTATCGGCATAAACCATTTCCACAACAAGAGGTTGAACATTTTGTTGAGCAACATTCACAAAATAATAAGGCTCTTTTTCATAATCATATTTTTGATTTTTGTTTTTATCAATGAAAAGCTCCAAAATGTGATTTTGCTCATTCAAATCTTCTAACAAAAAAGATGAATTTTTTATCACTTTTGAATATATTTCGGTGGAATCTGACGCCATTAATTTCAATTCAATTGGCAGTATTTTGTCTTTTTGATCTTCATAACTGATATTTCCAGAAATTCTATTTGTGTTCAATTTTCCGCTTGCAAATACAAAAAGGTAATTTTTTTTGAGATGATTTCCGCGCTCATCTTTTATCGCGGTTGTGAGAGATAAATAGTAATTTATATTTTTCATAAGTGGTTCTGTTATAATTATTTCCAGAACATTCTTATCCCACTTATATTTTTTTTCTAAAATATTTGGATAGATATAAATTCCAGAAATTATTGAACTTCTTTCGATTGGTTTGGAAAAAGTTATCTCAATATTTTGGCCAGAAATATTGGAATATTCTTGAGGTGAGATTGCCAAAATTTCTGGTTTAGTCGTATCTTTTTTGCCACCAGTTGGGCTTTTTTTATGACCACAAGAGAGAAGCAGAAAAACCAAAAGAATATAACTTAATTTACTCATCAACTTCAAATCGTCGTTTAAAGGCATTACTCAGCGTCATTGAACTCGTGTATTCGATATCGCCACCAAAAGGCAAACCAATCGAGAGTCGTGTAATTTTCACATTTTCCAATTGCGATGCGATAAAACTAATGGTACTTTCACCTTCGGCAGATGGATTTAGAGCTAAAATAATTTCGCTAATATTTTTTAATTTTACCAGATTTTTCAATTTTGAAAAGTTAATTTTATCTGGTCCGATACCATCAATTGGTGAAAGTAAATTTCCCAGAATAAAATATTTTCCACTATATTCATGAGTTTTTTCAATTAAAAAAACATCTTGAGATTCTTCCACAATGCAAAGCATATTATCATCTCTTAGCTTATCATCGCAAAAATTGCAAGGTTCTATTTCGGTAAGCATATTGCAAATTGAACAATTCTGATAATTTTCAACCGCATTTTTGATAGTTTCCGATAAATGAATAGCACCACCTTTATCTTTGCTAATCAAATGCATCGCTAATCGTTGTGCAGTTTTAGAACCGATTCCCGGCATTTTTTTTAAACTTTGAACAAGTTCTTCGAGAAGTCCAGTAAACATATTTATCCTTTTTTATTACCCATTTATAGCATATATTAAATCTAAAAAAGTCCCGGAATTTTCATACCGCCGGTAAATTTGCCCATCTCTTGTTCGCCGGCTTGGCTAATTTTGTCGTGTGCTTCATTAACTGCTGCTATCACCAAATCTTCCAGCATTTCGATATCTTCTGGATCGACCACTTCTTTATCAATTTTCAATGATACAATTTGATTTTTTCCGTTCATTTCCACTTTCACCATTCCACCACCAGAAGTGCCTTCCACGATTTTATTGGCAAGTTCTTCCTGTGCTTTCATCATATCATTTTGCATTTTTTTTGCTTGCTTCATCAAATCATTCATACCCTTTTTTCCACCTGGAAACATATTTTCCTCCAAATATTTTTTTCTGATTTCTACAAATCAATTACCAATTTATAAATTCTATTTTTTGATTCTTTCGTCTTTTTTACAAGCTCATTTATTGCATTTTTTTTTGAAGTTCCACTCTCCAAAATCTTACGCAATTCCTCTTTCAATTCAGCATCGCTAAAACTTGATTTTTCAAAGCCAGCAACCACAATCACAAATTCGCCTTTCAGCTTTACCAATTCAGGTTTTTCCAAAATTTCATCAATATTGCTGTAAAGATAAGTTTCATAAATTTTGGAAATTTCCCGAGCAATTACAACTTTTCGATTTCCAAAAACTGCTTTCAAATCTTCCAAAAATTTGAATAATCGATGTGGTGCCTCATAAAATATGCTCGGACAAAAATTATCTTTTATTTCGTTGAGAAGTTCTTTTTTTTCTGAGTTTTTTTTGGGAAGAAATCCAACAAAATAAAACCGCTCAGCATCGAAGCCAGAAGCTACAAAAGCTGGCACAAACGCTGTTGCACCCGGCAAAGCTTCTATCTTAAAATTATTTTCGATTGCTTCTTTGATTATAATATTAGCCGGATCGGAAATTCCCGGCGTGCCAGCATCAGAAATTATTGCGACATCTTCTCCACTTTTCAATTTTGCAATAATTTCATCAACTCGTGCTCTCTCATTGAATTTATGGTAACTGAGCATTTTGCTTTTTATCTCAAAATGTTTAAGCAATTTACCTGAATTTCGAGTATCTTCAGCGTAAATAATTGCAACTGATTTCAGCGTTTCAATCGCTCGAAAAGTGATATCATGCAAATTTCCAATCGGGGTTGGAACAATATATAAAATTCCTATTTTGCTCATTTTAATTTTCTATTTCAAAAGAAAGGAAGCCCCAGTTTTATGGGGCTTCCAAATTATGATAAGTTACAATTGACTAAATTATTTCATCCATTTTGCAAAATCATCTGGTGTAATTGGAACAACAATCTCACCGGAAATAACTTTTGCTTTAAGTTCTTTAACTTCTTCTAAAATATCTGCAGGAACAAGTTTATCTGATGTAGGCGCGATTCCAACTCCACCTTCTTTTAAACCATAAACAACAGTTGTTCCACCAGGAAATTCATCTTTAACTAAAAGTGCTGTAACGTTATAAATAGCGTTTCCAACTCTTTTCATTGCTGAAGTAATAACATGATCTGGAGCTAAAGAGTTTTGGTCTCTATCAACTCCAATAGCATATTTATTATGTTCTTTAGCGGCTTCAATAACGCCATCGCCAACACCACCTGATGCGTGATAAACTATATCTGCGTCATTTTCATACATTTGATTTGCAATAGCTTTACCTTTGGCAGCATCAGTAAAGGAATCTGCATATTGTGCAAAAATTTCAGCATCTGGATTAGCAAGTTTCACACCAGCTTTGAAACCATATTCAAATCTTTCAATAAGTGGGAATTTCATTCCACCGACAAAACCAACTTTGTTTGTTTTTGTCATCTTACCCGCAATGTAACCAACCAAAAATGATGGCTCTTGCTCTTTGAAAACTACACCAATCACGTTTGCAGGAGTATCAGGACCATAAGCATAATCGATGATTGCATACTTTTGCTCTGGATTTGCAAGAGCTTTTTCTTTGATAGTATCGCCCATTTTAAAACCGATTCCCCAAATTACTGCATTTCCTGCATCAAGTAAAGTTTCCATATTTGGTGCATAATCAGCATCTTGAGTTGATTCGAGATAACTAGCAGTAATTCCAAAATCTGCTTCAGCTTTTTTTAATCCTTCCCAAGCTGATTGATTAAATGATTGATCATTAATTCCACCAACATCTGTTACCATCGCTACTTTAATACCTGATTTCTTTTGTGTTTGCCCACAACTAACAACAGACATTACGAATAACACAAGAACAAAAATCGTAATAATTCTCTTTAACATTTGCCTCTCCTTTCCTATTTTTTCTTGCTACCTTTCGTAGCAATTTTCTTATTTACAAAAGATGTTTATTATGTCAAGCATTAAACATTAATTTTTATGTTCTTTTTCATATGGAATACCATCAGCAGATGGTGCAGAAGATTTTCCTACAAATCCTATAAGCACTACAATGGTAATTATATATGGTAACATGCTTATCAATTGTGTAGGAATCTCAAAATCAAACTGACCCAAAAATACTGCCAATCCTTGAGCACCACCAAAAAGAAGACAAGCTAGTAAAGCTCCTTGTGGTTTCCATTTTCCAAATATCATAGCAGCAAGTGCAATAAAGCCATGACCTGAAATTAAAGTAGGTCTGAAGTTAGATACAATTGCCAAACTCATTGCAGCTCCGCCAAATCCGGCAAAAACACCTGATATTATAACTGCAAAATAACGTATGCGCATAACATTTATTCCTAGAGTATCAGCTGCCGTTGGATGTTCACCAACAGATCTTAATCTTAAGCCATATTTCGTTTTGTACATAAAGAACCAAACAATTAGAACCATTAATAAGGCTAAGTAAACTGTAGCATATTGGTTATCGAATATTATACTGAAAAAAGAACCTTTTGGGAAAATTCCATTTAAGGGTCTTGGCATTTTGTTATCAAGTGGAATAGATTTTGTCATTGTAGCACCCTCGAAGAACATCCGGCTTAAAAATAAAGCTATTCCTATTCCTAGAAAATTAACTGCAATACCAGAGACTACCTGATTTGCACCAAATGTTACACTTGCAAATGCATGAAGAAGCCCAAATAATCCACCGGCAATTCCCGCTCCAATAAAGGCAATCCACGGATCACCGACAAAGTAACCAATTGCTGCACCTGCAAAAGCACCAATTACCATCATACCTTCCAAACCTATATTGATAACGCCAGAATTTTCTGATAAAACTCCACCAAGCGAAGTGTAAATCAGGGGTGTTGAATACATTAATGTTGTTCCAATTATCAAGGCGAGATTGCTAAATATTGTATCAATCATTTTGAATCCCCTTTTTTATTTTTCTTGGTTAAAATAACTTTAATAAGTTTTGGAATAGAAATGAAAAATACTATTGAACCAATTACAATACTGATCACTTCAGAAGGAGCTTGCATAAATGGTTGAATTTTTGCTCCTCCATATTTCAATGCTCCAAACAATATTCCTGCTAAAATACATCCCAATGCACTGCTGTTAGCAATTAGGGCAACAGCAATTCCATCAAATCCATAACCTTCCATTGCTGCAATAAGTGTTACTTTATGAGATACTCCAACAATCTGCAAAGCTCCAGCCAGACCTGCCAAACCACCAGCTATGAACATTGATATCACCATATTCTTATTTACATTAATTCCACCATATTCTGCAGCAAATTTGTTAAATCCAACTGCACGTAATCTATAACCAAGAGTAGTCTTATTTAAAATAAACCAAACTAATATTGCCATTAAAATTGCAATTATGAAACCCCAATTCATTGGTGTTCTTAAGAGGTCTTTCCAAAATGGATTCTGTAATAACCACTCACGACCAGCTTCAGATTGTTTCCATGTTTTTAGGATCATCATATTTGCTGTTGGTTGAATTGAGTAAGAAGTTTCTCCTCCCGGCTTTTGAAATCCTTTTGTATAGATGAGAAAATTCTGGAAATATAGTGCAATCCAGTTTAACATAATTGTCGAGATTACTTCATGCACACCAAATTTTGCTTTGAAATATCCAGCAAGTCCACCCCATATTCCAGCGGCAAGAACTGCCAATACTATTACAACAGGAATATGTATCAATAAAGGTAAATGTAAGAAATAACCGACCACTGTAGCAACTACTGCTCCAACAATATATTGTCCTTCTGCACCTATATTGAATAAACCTGTTTTAAAAGCAAATGCTATTGAAAGACCTGTTAAAATCAATGGAGTAGCACGAATAATTGTATAAGAGATATAACTTGGTTTCGAAAAAATTCCACGAAATATTATTCCATAAGCTTGGAATGGATTGAAGCCGGCAGCTGCAAGAAAAATTGCACCTACTACAAGCCCAAGAAAAATTGAAATCAGAGTAAATCCAATTGTTTTTTCTGTCGCAAAAATATAAAGTTTCTTTCTTAAATCTTTAAATGCAAGTTTCATTTGTTTCCTCCGCCTGCCATCATCAGTCCTAGTTTTTCAACTTCGGCATCCTTGGCATCTATAATTCCTACAATTTTGCCTTCATAAATAACAGCAATTCTATCTGAAACATTCATGATCTCATCTAACTCAAAAGAGATTAGGAATACTGCTTTATTATTATTTCGCTGTTCTATTAATGATCTATGAACAAACTCGATAGCACCGACATCAAGACCTCTTGTAGGTTGAGCAGCAATAAGCAAATCAGGATCATTTGAAACTTCTCTGGCAATTATAACTTTCTGTTGATTCCCACCGGAAAGAGTTCTTGCCATTTTAGATTCTTCTTTTGGTCGAACATCAAATTTATCTATCAATTCTTTTGCATAAACTTTAATATTGCTAAATTGAAGGATGCCACTTTTAGCGAATGGATTCTTATAATAATTCTCTAAAATCATATTTTCTGAAATATCAAAATCTAAAACTAAACCATGTTTTTGTCTATCTTCTGGAATATGCGAAATTTTATTGTTTATAATTTGGAAAGGTGTATCGTTTGTGATGTCATTGCCATTAATCGTAATTTTTCCTGACACAACTTTTCTAAGACCGGTCAGTGCTTCTAATAATTCAGTTTGCCCGTTTCCATCGATACCGGCTAAACCAAGTATTTCACCTTTTCTTATAGAAAGATTAAGTTTATCAACAGCAATAATATCTCTGTTATCTTTTACAACAAGGTCTTTAATCAAGAATATTTCATTACCAACTTTTTTATCTTCTTTGGCAACACAAAAACTTACTTCTCGACCCACCATTTTAGAAGCCAAATTCTCTTCATCAGTTTCGGAAACAACAACTGTATCAATATGCTTTCCACGCCTAATTATCAGGCAGAAATCTGCAGCATTTATTATCTCTTTCAGTTTATGGCTAATAAGAATTATCGATTTCCCCTCTTTAGTAAGGTTTTTAATAATTTGGATTAATTCTACTATTTCCTGTGGTGTTAGAACAGCTGTTGGCTCATCAAGTATCAATATTTCTGCACCACGATACAAAGCTTTCAATATCTCCACCCTCTGTTGCATTCCTACAGAGATATCCTCTATCTTCGCATTTGGATCTACATATAACCCGTAACGCTCAGAAATTTCCTTAACGTCTTTGAGTGCTTTTTTCATATTTAGTACACTCATTTTAGATGTTGGCTCTCTACCTAAAATTATATTCTGAGCTACTGTAAATGGTTTAATCAGCATGAAATGTTGATGCACCATTCCAATTCCGTGCTCAATGGCAATATTCGGATTTGTGATATCTACTTTTTTGCCATTAATAAGTATTTCTCCGGAAGTTGGGCTATAAAGCCCATATAAGATGTTCATCAATGTAGATTTTCCTGCTCCGTTCTCACCAAGTAAGGCATGTACTTTTCCTTTGAACACATCCAGATTAACAGAATCATTTGCTACGAAATCACCAAATTTTTTAGTGATGTTCTTCATTTCAATCACTTTTTCGAGTGATTGTGTTACATTTTCATAGCCCATATTACACCCTCTTTTATTATGAAATATTTATTTGATTTTATTTAGTACAATGTCAAGAATTAAATACTTTCTCAATATTATTTAATTTGCAGAAAATATGAAAAACAGGGAGCAAGCCCCCTGTTGATGTGTTTAACTATTTAAATTTATCTATTACTGATTTTTATATTGCTTAAGAATTTCTAAAACTTTATCTATATCAGCTTCGGTGTGGTCTGCATTTACCTGGAATCTGATCTCTTCATCACCTTTTGGTACAACTGGGAAGTTGAGACCTGTTCCCAACACACCATTTACTGTAAGATAATTAACAAGCTTTGTTGTTTCTGCAGTATCACGAACCATTAATGGAACAACTGGATGAGGTCCTTCAATTGTTTCAAAACCTAAAGATGTTAATCCATCTTCGAATTTCTTGGTCATTGCAGCAAGATGAGCTAATCTTTTTACACCAACTTCACTATCAAGAATTTCAAGCACCTTTAGGGTTGCTGCAGCTTCCGAACATGTTATTGGATTTGAATAGATATACATTGGTGCTGTTTCTCGAAGATAATCTAAAACTGTTTTAGAGGCTACCACATAGCCACCATTCACGCCATAAGCTTTTCCTAAAGTACCAATTAATATGTCAACTTTTGCACCAGTATATTCTTCAGTTCCTCTACCTGTTTTTCCAAAAGCACCAACTCCGTGAGAATCGTCGGCAATAGTAATTACACCTTCTTCAAATTTATCATTGAATTTAGCACATATTTCTGAGAACTCTTTTAATGGAGCAAAATCACCACGCATACTAAAGATACCGTCAGTAATAACTAAGCAACGCTTTCCCTTTCCAACAGCTTCATTCATTTTTGCTTCCAGATCTTTCATGTCGTTGTGTTTGTAGATCATCTTAGCTGCAGGTCGTGAAAGACGCATTGCCTGAATAATACAATTATGATTTAATTCATCGGAAACTACCACTGTTTCTTTTGTTGTAAGAGGATAAATCACACCCAAACTTGTAACATATGCAGAACTGAAGATCATACCAGCTTCACGTTCATGAAACTTTGCAAGTTTCTCTTCTAATTCTATATGCGGAGTGTGAGTTCCACTAATAAAACGAACTGCTCCAGGCCCAACACCAAATTTCTGAGCAGCATCTTCTTCCGCTTTAATAACTTCTGGATTCATTGACATTCCAAGGTAGGAATTTGCATTCATTTTAATGAATTCTTGCTCGCCAAAACCAATCAATTTATAACGAGGGCCAAAATCACCTTTTGATCCTAATACTTCTTTAATAACCAGCTCTGCACCTTTGTCTCTTCCGGTTGTACGTAATTCCTCAAGATTTTTGTTAAGTGTTTTGTTCAATCTTTTCAGTGCCATAATTTTCTCTCCTAATTTTATTTTTCAATTATTACAATTGCTGACGCAATTTCTTTCAAATGCGACATTGAAATATTAATATTTTCAAGATTATTTTTCTGAATTATCTGCTTTGCTTTTCCTTGCAAATAAATTTTTGGTTTTCCATTTTCATCATTCAAAATTTCAATATCTGTAAATTGCAAACCGTTACTCCAACCGGTTCCGATAGCTTTTAAAAATGCCTCTTTTGCAGCAAATCGAGCCGCGAAACTTTCGGCATAATTCTTTTTTGATTCACAATATTCAATTTCTTTTACAGTAAATATCTTCTCTTTAAATTTAGTTGAGTCATCGATTTGCTTCTTTATTCTTTTTACTTCAATATTATCGATGCCAACTCCAAAGATCATTATTTAAGTTTTTCTCCGAGAACTTTAAGCATATCTTCAGTCATTTTTTCCAGACCATATTCGTAATGCCATCCCCATTCTTCAGCTGCGGCTGAGTCATCCATATTATTTGGCCAACTTGCTGCGATTGCTTGACGGACAGGATCTATTTCATAATCCATTTTGAATTCTGGAATATGCTTACGAATGGAAGCAGCTAACATTTCCGGGTCAAAGCTCATTGTAGAGATATTGAAAGCATTTCTATGAATAAGTTTTGCAGGATCAGCTTCCATCAGGTCTACTGCTGCTGTTAAGGCATCAGGCATATACATCATATCTAAGAACGTTCCTGCTTCTAAGAAACAAGTATAAGCTTTTTTCTTAATTGCTTCATAATAAATATCCACAGCATAATCTGTAGTTCCTCCACCAGGAAGAGTTTCGTTGGAAATAATTCCTGGATAACGTACGCCACGAGTATCTACGCCAAATCTTTTGAAGTAATAATCGCACAACAACTCACCGGCAACTTTTGTTACACCATACATCGTATTTGGTCTTTGAATTGTATCTTGAGGAGTATCATCAGCAGGAGTGGAAGGACCAAATGCACCTATTGAACTTGGTGTGAAAACTGCACAGTTTCTTTCACGAGCAATTTCTAATACATTGTATAAAGCATTAATATTTACGTCCCAAGCAAGGTTGGGCTTTGCTTCAGCAACACCGGAGAGTATCGCTGCCAAATGATATATTGTATCAATATCATATTTTTTTACAACGTCTGCAACTTGTTGAGCATCAGTACAATTTACTATTTCAAAAGGACCTGATTCTAATAATTTTCCAGTTGGTTTTGTTCTATTTCCACCCGCAACGACATTGTCATTTCCATAAAGTTCTCGCAACAACATTGTCAATTCTGAGCCAATTTGACCAACTGAACCTGTAACTAAGATTTTTTTCATAATATCTCCAATTATTTTTTTTCGGAAAAATGTTTTTGGGCTATATTTTGTCAATAAATAAAACAGTCATTTTTTCCCTCAAAACTATTTATAAATATCCTATCTCCGATAAAATAGAAATAGTAAATACACCAAATAAATTACTATAAAGAATATTGACTCACCTCGGGTAATTTCGCCTTTTTTACCAATGAAAATCACACTTATTAACAATAATAATGTAGCTCCAATCAAAAAGATAAAATCAATATTTAGAGCAAAATTATAACTTATCGGAGTAATTAACGAGCTCACTCCCAAAACCAATAAAATATTAAAAATATTAGAACCAACCACATTTCCAATTGCTAAATCATTCCTGCCTTTTTTGATGGCAATCACAGAGGTAACAAGTTCTGGCAAAGATGTTCCTAAAGCAAGAATAGTGAGTCCTATAAATTTTTCACTAACATGAAGAAAATCGTGGGCAATAATGACGGCATTATCAACCACAAACTTTCCACCAAAAAATAGAGCAACCATTCCAATTGCAAGCATCAAGAATGTAATTGGATAGGAAAATTCTTTTATATGAGAACCTTGCAAAGGTTTTGCTTTGAGGATCACAAAAATATAGATGAAAAAAAATGCTAATAAAATGAGCAAAATAATGCCATCGAAAAGTGAGAGGCTTTTATTCCATAACGCCAAACCGAAAACGAATAAAGTTATAAAAAAGAGAAATGGTATCTCTTTCAAAACTGTATTTCTTTGAACATTTATCGCAGAAATTGTGCCAGCAATTCCTAAAACCACCAAAATATTAAAAATGTTGCTACCCAAAATATTTCCAAAAGTTATCTCGTGATGACCACCAACACTGGCAAAAATATTTACGATTAATTCTGGAGCTGATGTTCCAAAAGCTACGATTGTAAGCCCGATTGCAATCTCTGAGATGGAGAGTTTTTTTGCCAGCGAAGTGGCTCCATCTATCAAAAAATCTGCTCCTTTTACAAGAGCAAGAAAACCAATTATTAAAAACAACATCGGAATTAACATACTTTTTCCTTTTCTTAAATATCTATCAATTTTGTGGGATCATACTGCAATGCCACAATCAATTCTAAATTACAATTAATACTTTCCAAATAATCTTTCATCAATTTTTCAGCTCTATACGGAAGATTATTTTCCTCGCTTAAATGTGCAAGAATTATATTTTTCAATCCCGAATGAACAACCTGCGAAATCACATCAACCGCTTGCTCATTTGAAAGATGCCCTTGTTTACCTTTGATGCGTTGTTTTAGATAAGGTGGATACTGCCCCTCTAAAAGCATTTTCATATCGTGGTTACTTTCCAAAATAATTGATGATGAATCTTGCAATTGCAGAATCATTAGTTTGGAACTAAATCCCAAATCGGTAGCAACTGCTAATTTTTGTTGAGAATTTCCAACTTGCCGAAAAGTGAAATTGCTACCGTCAATCACATCGTGAGAAGATTGAAAAGCACGAACTTTGATATCGCCAATTTGAAAAGTTTCTCCGTTGGAAAAATATTCGATTCCAGCTGGCAATTTCCCTAATTTATTCCGACAAATCGAATATGTTAAATCTGTAATATAGAGTGGAATATTCAATTTACGACAAATAATTCCAGCTCCGCGGATATGGTCGCTATGCTCATGGCTAATCAAAATTGCATCCAGTTTATTTTCATCGAGATTTATGCTGTTAATAAATTCGATGATCTTCTTTCCGCTCAATCCAACATCGAGAAGAATTTTGGTTTTATCGGTGCGAATGAGAATGCTATTCCCTTTGCTACCACTAGCTAAAACTGATGTCTGAAACATATTTTATTTTAGATAATAATATCTGCTATTTAATCTATCAAATTCTGTCCACACCGCATCTGGTTGAGTATTTTTCTCGATAAGTTGTTGCACACCAATCGCTTGTGCATCGATATTATCTGCATAATGCAAAACTGTCGCTTCAATTGTTTGCGGTAATCTGGCAGATGCTTTTTCATATTCTCCGTGATGAGCGAGAATTAAATGCCTTAATTTCATCAGTTTTTGGGGTGGAAAATTATTTATTTGGGAAGCCTTTTCACTTACAAATTGATCTCCCAGAGGAATATGCCCCACCAATCTTCCTTCCGCCGAAAATTCGATGTGAGGAATTGTCATGTATTCTTTTACCTTCCCAATATCGTGCAAAATAGCTCCCGTAACGAGAAGATCTTTATTCACCGAATATTTTGCAGAAACAAATTCACAAATCTCTGTAACCGAAATCGTGTGTTCCAACAATCCACCAATATAATTATGATGCCAATTTTTGGCAGCAGGAGCTTCCGAAAATTTGGTAAAAAATTCTTTGTCCTCAAAAATATTTAGCAGAAGTTGCTTAAAATGTGAATCTTCAATATTATCAATATAATTGAATAATTTTTCGGAAAGTTGATTTATATCTTTGGAAGTAGTTTCTATAAAATCACTCAAATCATATTGTTCTGGCGGTATTACTTCAAGTTTTTTTACCGAAATTTGAGTTTGCGCTTTGTAAGTTACCACATTTCCTTTGATACGAATTACATCGCCTTCATTAAATTTTTCGTCAATTGACTCGGCATTATTCCACACATTTCCCGCAACCATTCCGGAATTATCTGCCAAAGTCAATCTGATATAAAAATTTTTACCTTTACGTAAATCCTTTTGTGTAACCAAAAAGTCTGCGATTATCTCCTTCGCCAAAAAGTTATTTAGTTCTTTTACATAGATTTTTTTACTCATAATTTCTCCTAATTTAATATTTTTTTTTCACACCACATAAATATTATTTGTGAAAATCCAACTATACCCAAATCTGGAAATCTCCAAACGATAATTTCCTTTTTTTTCAATTTTGAATTTCCCTTTTTCATCTAACCTTGAAGCCATTTTTTTCCCATTTCGAAAAATTTTAACTCTGGCAATTTTGGGCAATCTGAAATAGAAATATAGATTATCCGAAAATTTTATCTCCTCTCCAAAAATTGCATTTTCATTTTGATTAGAAATTCCTCCAAAAAAATTGTGTGGATTTCCAAGTTTATAATTTACGATATAACTATTTCCATTTTTAAGAGCCATTAAAATTGTTTTATTATTTAATTTGCTTTCCAAATTTATCAGCACATTTGTGCGAACTGTTCCGAATAGATATTTATGTGTAAGAAATTTGAAGTTAATTCCAAATTTTCTAATCTTTTCAGAATGTGCATCCACACTGCCGATTGCAGATTTTTTATTGCCATCATTATTCAATTCATCCCAAAATTCTAAAGATTCTTGAAATGGTTTTTTTACGCAAAATGTAGGAAATAAAACAAAGAAAATCCCATTTAATTTTGGAACAATATTGCCAATCCAGCTGGAAAGAAAATTCCAAATTTCCATTCCATCAAAATCATTTATGGTTTTATCCGTCCAAATATAAGAGCGAAATTTTGTGGTTTTACGATTATCAATTGGATGAGCCGCAAAGCAAATTGCACCATCTTCTTTATACTCTTTAATATATTTTTTTGCATCACATTTTGTAATCATTTTTTCCGAATTAAAAACGAGATAATGATTGTTTTTATCTTGATCATTCACCTCCGTTCCCACAATCACAAAAATATCTTTTTCGTTTTTTATGGCAACATCTTTTCGTGTATCGTAAGTAGAGTGATCATTGATTGTAAGATAATCGAGTCCATTTTTATGTGCCGCTTTTAGAACCTTTGAAACTGGAATTTTACAATCGTAAGAATATTTGGTGTGAACATGAACGCAACCCGTCAACTCAAAATACTTTTTTTTAAATATACTTTTTTGTTTCATAATTTTATCCATCTCCCAATTTGGAAAAATTATTTATCTTTATTTTTGTAAAGTTTTTTTGCACTATTTTTGCCTTTCCATCTACGATGAACCCAAAACCATTGTTCCGGATATTTCAAAATATAATCTTCTAATTTTTTGGAAATCGCTTCTGTATAATCAGTAACATTATCAAAATCATCAGGCAAGATTATCTGTTTAAAAATAAATGTGTGAGATTGATCATCATTCCTAAAAGCAATTGCAGGAACAATTGGCACTCCCGTTTTCATCGATATCTTGGCGGCACCAACATAAGTGGAAGCTAAATGCCCAAGAAATTTTGTTTGAATTCCAAGCTTACCTGCACTTTGATCAACCATTATTGCAATTATATAATTTTTTTTTAGCAGTTTCAAAATTGGCCGTAACGCATTTTTTTGATCAATAAGAGTACCTTGGGATAGGCCGCCTCGCAGCTCGCGGTGGAGAAAGCCAGC
>CAYQOZ010000031.1:0-15245 GCA_964419355.1 uncultured Candidatus Cloacimonadota bacterium
ATTGGTATACGCAGTGGATTCAAAATCCTCCGAGCTTATGCTCGTGCCGGTTCGAGTCCGGCCTTCGGCACCAATAATTGGAGGTTTAGGAAAGATTGTTAGAGACGCAATATTTACAGTTGAATATTTGTCATAAAATTCATTAAAAGGAGTTGTAATTATGAGAACAAAAATAACATTAGTAACATTGCTACTTGCAATGTTGATACCACTTACTATTAACGCAGTTTCAAATACTGCTGTGCTTTTTTTACTAATCGAACCGAGTGCAAGAGCGAGTGCAATGGGTGAAGCTTATGTAGCTCAAGTAGATGATGCCTTTGCTGGATATTGGAATTCAGGTGCAATGGCATTCAATAGAAAAACTCAATTTGCCAGTATGTATTCAAATTGGTTTATGGAAGTCTTTAACGATATGTATTATTTCCACATTGCTGGTAACCAGTTTGTAGATGGCATTGGAAACTTAGGGGTCAATGCAACTTACATGACCTATGGTGAGCAAACAGTAACTGATGTAGATCAATTTGTAGTTGAAACTTTTAACAGTTATGACATTTCGGTAGCAGCTACTTACGCCAGCCAATTAAAAGAAAATATTGGTCTGGGTCTCACTTTCAAGTTTATTCTTAGCGATCTTGCTCCAGAAACAGAAACTACATCAAAAGGTCAGGGAATGAGTTACGCTTTTGATATCGGTTATAAACACAAAAATCTAATGGTTGAAAAACTTGATTTTGGTTTGAACCTACAAAATATTGGACCCAATATGACTTACCTTGATGCTTCTAATTCTGACCCTCTGCCAATGAATTGGAGAATGGGACTTTCTTATCGAGCTATCGAAAGTAAATTTAATAAATTTACTCTAAATACTGATATGAATAAAGTATTGGCAAACGACGATCCAGTTTACGAAAGATTTTTTACCGCTTGGACTGATGATTCAAAAAAAACCGAAATAGAAGAAATCGTCTTGGGAATAGGTGCAGAATATGTCTATCTTGATTTACTCTCATTACGAACCGGCTATATTTACGACAAAGCTGGCGACATTATCGGAGCATCTTTTGGGGCAGGATTTCACTATACTTTTGCAAATGAATATCTGGTAAATATCGATTATTCATTCCAACCTGGTGGAGGAATGCAAGATTATAACCAGACGATGTCCATCAAAGTAGAATTTTAAAACTGATTTATGAAAAAAATATTACTATCTCTCTTGATAGTTTTAGGATTGTCTCAGTTTTTAGGTGCGAAAAAAATAGCGATTACAAAAGGTTTTGAACGACAAAATTTAGAAATTAAAAAAGTTCATCCTGTCGAAAAATATTTCAACAAAGCATCTAAAAAAGCTGCAAGACATCGTGATTTTAATAACAAGTTATTAATTTTATTGATAGATTTCCCGCTTGAACAACCTGATGATCCCGAAACTACTGGAAATGGAAAATTTGTGCAAGTGGCAGGCAATTATCCTATTTCTATTGGAAGTCCTCCACATAATCATGCCTATTTTGAAGATATTGGAGAGGCACTTCGCCAATATTACCTCGCCGTAAGTTATGGTGATTTTGATTTGGAGATTGACATATTTCCTCAATCTGAAGATGGAGATTTTTCTGCTTACACACTTCCTCAGGCAATGAGTTATTACAATCCAGATATGGCAGATCAAGACTTGATGATAGAACGATTTGAAGAATATTTTGCAGATGCTTTTGAAACAGCAGATGAAGATAGCTTAATTATTTTTAGTGATTATTCGCACTATATGTTTATTCACGCTGGAGCAGATTGGCAACATGATATTTTTGGAGATACACCTCATGACATTCCATCATTTTTTATTGAAATGGATGAAAATCCATATATCACAGAATCTGGTTTTGAAATTACACACGCATGCAATATTCCCGAAACAATTGTTCAAGATACAATAATTGATACTTCCGGAGCAGTTACAATCGTTGATAATTATGGAGTAATAAATAGTGTGCTCGTTCATGAATTTGGCCATTCTATTGGTTTTGTAGATTTATACAACACCTACAACCACACGCCACAAGTTGGCTATTACGACATTATGGATAGCGGTGGTTCCTCGATAATCAATTTTGGTGTAACCGAAAATGGTGAAGACATTTATTATAGTTTTGAAGGTATAGTCCCAGCTTTTCCAGGAGCTTTCTCACGAATTATTGCTTTTGAAGATTCCTATCGTGCTCGTGGAATTTTGAAAGATATTACCGATTTTGACTTTGACAGCAAAATAACACTTTTGCCTTGTGAATCAATTTATGATGAAACACTTATAGATAAAACAACTGCCTATTTTGTCAAAATTCCAATTAATGAAACAGAATACATATTATTGGAAAATAGGCAGATAGACCCAGATGGTGATGACGATGGTAACTTGTATCTTACAACAAATGCTGATACCACGGTGATTTTGCACCCAACTTATCCTCCATCTAATCCCGATGACAGCAATAATTATGAGTATGATTATTTATTGCCCGGTTGGCTGGATGAAAATTATAGAAGTTACGGTGGCGGAATCTTGATGTGGCATATTGATGAAGAAAGATTGTATGAAAACGATGCTTTTGAAAATAATAGCGTGAATGTTTATCATTCTCGACGCAGTGTGCGAATAATTGAAGCCGATAATATTGAAGATATTGGAAATCCGTATTCAATGTATTGGAAAGGAACAGCATACGAACCATTCTACAGATATAAACCGCTCATAAATGAAGATGGTTTTTTTACAGGTTGGAATGATGACTACATCGTAAATCCAGAAGGTGAAATTGAGTTTATTGGTGAATATTTTAATCATGAATATTCCGCAACTTCAAGCCCAGCATTTGTAGATAACAACGGAAATCCCTCCATTTTTTCTATTTACGACATCAGTAGTTATGCGATAGATCCTTTTCAGCAACGGACAATGAGTTTCAAATTTGGCACCAATCTTTTTGATGAAACGCAGAAAATTGCTGAGTTTGATTCAATTCAAGCAATTGGTTTGATGGGACAATCTGAAAATTCATTAACTTTTCCAGTAGTTGCAGATGGCGAGATAAAATTTTATTCTCCGTCTGACACTATTCCTCTTTTTGAAACTGAATTTTTGGAAAATGTAAATTTTCCGATTTTTAAGTTCAATGATGAATTTGCGTTTGTCAGTGAGAATAAGATTACACTTATCAATCCAGAAACCGAAGAAATTGAGGAAATGATTTATTCATCCAACATTACGGATGTTCCTATATTTATAGAAAATTGGTATTTCCCAACTTGGGTAATTCCAACCGAAGATTCACTTTTTGTGGGAGATTTTGCACGGAATATTCCAAACGCAAATTGTGTTTTCGATGGTAGCCACTTAGTTGTAGCAACCGAAAACAAGATTCAATTTATTCCTGATCCTAACTTAGATGGCGCACCATATTACGAAGTGGAAATTGCAAATTACGACCCAAAATTTATACCAATTATTTTCGATGAAATTGGAAGTTCTCAAAATGATGCAACTTTTGTGCAAAATAAAAATGGTGATATTTTTAAAATTAAAAATGGAGTAGCTGAAAAGATTTTCAGCTTGTATCCGTATTCGGATAAAACGCCATCACAGCTGGCTTTGTGCAAAATGGACGAAAATATTTACCTCACTTTTGGAGCTGAAAATAGAATTTTTGCCATCACTTTGAATGGCACTTTGAAAGATAGATTTCCTGCCTATTTGGAAAATAAATCTATAAAATCGGAAAAATTCCCGCGCGTCATAACATTTGATGAAGATGTAATTACCTTTTTGGAAGAGGAAAATGGTGGCTACATTGCTATCGACCAAAACGGTGATTTTAGAATGGAATATTCATTTTATTGGCGTAAAAATAATTTGGATGACCATTTTTATTGGAATGACATAACTAATAGTCTTTATTATGTTTACGCTGATAATGAACACCGTTTATACGCTGCATCTTTAAATGAAATTACGGAAAATTCGATAATGTGGAATGGCCTTCGAAATGGGGAATATTCAATTTTTGCAAGTGAAGTTATCAACTTTGAGCCAGAAACCGAAAAACTTGTTGCTTTTGCTTTTCCAAATCCAGCACGAAACGGTGAAGTGCGAATTAGAATAGAAAATGCAAAAGCTGAAAAGATAGACATTAAAATTTTTGACATTGCTGCAAATATGTTATTGAAACGCACTATTGAACGAGAATTAAATGATTATCAAGATTTTTGTTGGAACACAAAAAAAATCTCTTCAGGTATCTATTTTGCCATTATTAATTCAGCTGGAGAATCCAAAAAAATTAAATTTGCAGTTGTAAATTAAGAGGTTTTGAATGAAGAAATATATTTTTATAATTTTGTCATTGGCTTTGATTTCAGGACTTTTTGGTGAAAAAGTTTCCCTAAAAAAGGCAATGTTTTTTTCTGCTATTTTACCGGGTTCAGGAGAATTATATGCCAAAAATTACAACAAAGCAGCTGGTTTTTTTTGTGCTGAAATTACGATTATTCTCTCTTATTTCAGACTTAAAGATGAGACAGATTGGGCCATAAATTCTTATAAACAATTTGCTTTTTCGAATGCAGAAGTTTCTCAAAATGAAGACGATTCTTACTATCAATTGATACAAAATTATAGAAGCAGTGATATCTATAATTCTAATATTTTGCGCGATGCACGCAACTATTTCCTCATTTACAAAAATGACCCCGAAGGATACGAAAATTATCTTCAAAAAAATTTAATCTCTCAAGATCAAGAGTGGGATTGGGGAACAGACGAAAATTGGGTAAGATACAAAAAAATGAGATACGATAAACAAAATTTGGAAATTTACACCAAATTTACTTTTGCGGCGGCCATTCTGAATAGAGTAGTTAGTTTCGTGGATGCGGCTGTAACCGCAAGAAAACACAACAATTCAGTAGAGAAAATTGGATCTTTTCACGTTGATCCTGATTGGCAAAAAAAGGGAATGAAAATATATTATGAGTATAAATTCTAAATTAAAAAATATAAGGAGAAAATGATGTCTGTAATTATTACTGGGAACAACCTAAAAATTGAGGATGTGTATAATGTGGCTCACGAAAAGGAGAAAGTAAAGCTTCATCCTGATGCAAAAAAACGAATTGAGAAATGTAGAACTTTCATCGAAAGAAAAATCGAAGAAGGCGAGATAATGTATGGTGTAAATACAGGAATTGGTGAATTTTCTGAAGTGAAATTAGATGAAGAGCAAATCAAACAATTTCAAAAATATCTCATCTACAATCACTCAGCTGGAATTGGAAAACCCGCTCCAATCGAACACGTTCGTGCTGCAATGGTTGGTAGAATTAATGTTCATGCAAATGGAAATTCTGGTTGCCGACTCATAATTACTAAAACACTTATTGAAATGCTCAATAAAGGCGTAACGCCAATTGTTTGTGAAAAGGGTAGCGTTGGTGCGTGTGGAGATCTCTCACCGATGAGTCAAATCGCACTTTTATTGATGGGTGAAGGTGAAGCTTTCTATAAAGGAGAGCGTTATTCTGGAAAAATTGCAATGAAAAAAGCCAATATCGAAATTCCCGGATTGAAAGCAAGAGATGGGTTAGCAACCATTAACGGAAGCAACTTACTTACCGGAATGGCGGCTTTAATAATTTATGAAACAGAGAGATTTTTTAAACAAGCCGAAATTGCCGCAGCTATGACTTTGGAAGCTTTAATGGCAAATTTGAAGCCTTATGATGAGCGTCTTCACAAACTTCGTGGATTTCAAGGTGCTATAACTTCTGCTGGAAATATTAAAAAAATAATTGAAGATTCCGACCTTTTGAAGGGAATGAAAGTTCGAGTGCAAGATGCTTATAGTATGCGTTCCACTCCACAAGTCTTGGGTGCCGCCCGCGATCAATTACGCTGGGCACGCAGCCAAGTGGAAATTGAATTGAATGGAGTTGGTGATAATCCTGTTTTCTTGCCAGATGATGGAGTCGTTCTTACTGGTGCAAATTTCCAAGGTTCGCCGGTTTGTGTACCGATGGATATGGTGGGAAGCGTCATCACAATGGTTTGTGTAATCTCGGAAAGGCGCTTGAATCGTCTTCTTAATCCTGCTCTTAGTGTGGGACTTCCAGCTTTCCTAACCAAAGGTGCTGGCATGTTTTCTGGGCATATGCTCAGCCAATATACCGCCGATATGATGATTGTGGAAAATAGAATTCTATCTACTCCAGCTTCGATACAATCAATTCCAGCCGCCGCTGATCAAGAAGATTTTGTGAGTATGGGAATGAATACATCACTCAAAACCAGACAGATTTTGGAAAATGCATATGGAATTTTGGGAATAGAATTTATCGCCGCCACACAAGCTCTCGACTTTAGAGATTTCACACCGGGAAAAGGAACAAGAGCGGCTCATAAAGCTATTCGTGAAGTGGTAGAACATCTTGATGTGGACCGTCCACTTTTTGACGACCATAATAATATGATGAAAATGGTGAAAGAACGCACAATTCTTCATGCAGTTGAAAATGAAATAGGAAAATTAAAAACATATTAATTGAATTTCAAATTTAACAGAAATTATAGAATAGTTTTACTATAAAATTAGGGAGGTGGTGAAATGAAAAAGCTCTATTTTTTAGTGTTATTTGTAGCTGTTTTGCTCAGTTGCTCTATCCCAGATGATGTTGGAATGCCAACCTGGACGACAAATTTTAGGTTGTGCTTTATCAACGATAGTTGGGAAATTACAGAATTGGCAAATGATTCCACTTTGGTAGTGAATGATGATGGCATCTTGGAATTTCACGAAACTGTAAATGAATCGCAAGAGATTGAGATTTCCACAGGAGCACAAATAACTGAAGAAGAAATTACCATCGGTAATGTGGAGATCAATTCACCATCAGATAAAAGTGCAAG
The DNA here is from genome assembly GCA_964419355.1 of uncultured Candidatus Cloacimonadota bacterium. Lineage (GTDB taxonomy): Bacteria > Cloacimonadota > Cloacimonadia > Cloacimonadales > TCS61 > TCS61. The sequence continues at coordinate 6,965 of CAYQOZ010000031.1, forward strand.
TATTGATTTGGCGGAACTTGCACCAGATTTGGTGCAAGTTAACGGATATCCTATGGAAATTCCGCCTTTCATTTTAGAAGAATCAATCGTAGAATTAGATGCTTTCGAAGAATTTGAATCGATTATTTTTTCTTCTGGAACGATGATTCTTACACTGACAAATAATACAATGATTTATTTAGGAAATGAGGAAAATTCTGAACCACTAATAGCAAAAGTTTACAATTATGAAAATCAAGATTCGTTAGCCACCATCACTTTTGAAGATATTGCCCCAGGTTCTGCTAAAGTAAAAGAAATTGATTTAACTGGAAAGATTTTTCCAAACACAATCGGAATTAATATTAGCGGTGGCAGTAGAGGAACCGATGGAGAAACATCTGTAATTGATACCGAAACAAGTATTGATATAAATGTTCAAATGGAAAATGTTACAGCGAGTCAAGTTACAGCACCAATTCCTGCTCAATCTTTTAGCGATGATGTTGAAATAACTTTGGACGAAAGCATAATTGTTTGCAAAGTTCAAATTGCAGAGGGTGATTACAAAATCCAATTGAATATTGAAAATGAAATCGATTTAGCTATAGATGCAGTTGTAAATATCCCCCAACTAACATTGGCAAATGAAAATAACTCATTTACAACCACCATAAATATCCTTGCAAGTGGCACAACTTCTCATATTATCGATGTCGCTGGTGCAATAATCGGTGAGGGAAGTCCACTTAATTTTCTAAATGCAGAAATCTTGATAACAACGATTGATACAGGTGAAAATGCTGTAACAATCAATTCTACCGACAAAGTTAATGTTACAGTAGATGTTGATGCTTTTGAGTTTGAATCAATAATTGGTATAATTGAATTAACTCAGCAAGACGACATTTCCGATTTAATAGAATTGGATATTAATTATCCAGAAATAAATGGAGAGCTTGAATTTGTCGGTGAAAGTGAAATTATTTTTGATATTAATTCTCCCATTCCAGCCCAATTGGAGATGGAGATAATTGCTTATGGAGATTCGATGATTCATTTGCAAAACAATGATGGAAACCCTTTAGATATCAACATTCCAACTGGTGGAAGCACAATAGCTTTCTCCTCTAATGAATACAATATCAATGAATTTCTTTCATGTTTACCAGATAGTATTACATTTAATTTAATTCCAACTGTTGGAGATGAAAATGAAGTAATTTCATTAATTAGCGGAGATTCTATTTCTGCTGATATAAACATCATTGCACAATTGGCATTAGAAGCAGATTGCTGGGCTGTTCCACAAAAAAATGGAAAACCACGAATAACAACCACAGATACAAAGGAATTTACGCAAGAATTTTTTGATACATTCCAAGAAGGAAATATCACATTTAATTATTTAAATACTACCGGAATTTCGTTAAGTTCGGATATTATGATTGCCAAAGACAGTATCTATCTTGACGAATTTTTAGATTTTGAAAATCCTGATACAAACAATGTTTCAATATTCACAATCCCATTTTTAGATGAAAATGCAACCGAAGGTGATACAGTTGAAATAATTATTTCACAAAACGATTTGGAATTTTTCTTGGGAGATTCTGTTTACATCGTTCCTAAATTTAAGTTAAAAAGTGATGGAAGCACTTTTTCGGGAGGAATTTCCTTAATCGGTGAGTTGGATTTGAAGCTAAATATTGGTGAACATTTAATGGATGGGGAGGAATAATTATTATGAAAAAAATATTATTAATTTTATTATTTTCGAGTTCACTTTTGCTTGCTCAGAATGAAGATTTTTTTAGCAATCCATCCACAATTGCTACGCGAGATAACTCTTCAATTACGATTCCACTAATTTCATTTGAAGCAGATATCGCTAATTCGCTTTTACAACTCGATGATATTAATATTTTCCAAAAAGGAAATGAACTTTCGAACAGTGAAAAATCACTTTTGACAACCGATGATTTAAATATCAATTTCGATTTGAACACAAAAATTTTAAACTTCGGAAACAAAAATTGGGATTTCGATTTTTCAATTCATTCTCACGCAGATTTGCATCTTTTGGACAAAAAATTTTCCGATTTAATCTTGAATGGAAATGAGACAAACTATGATTATGAAACTAATTCGGGAGATAATAGCATTGCATATTTATTTTCCAAAGCAACTTTTAAATATGCTTTTACAACACCTTTTCAATTTAATCAATTAATTAAAAATGAAGCTAAAAATAATTTCATAAACTATCTAAAAAATATGCCAATTTATTATGGCGTAAATGTGAATTTGAATTACCCGATTTTTTACGGTGAAGTTTTGGAAAGTACGCAAAATTTCGGCACGATGAACGACAGTTTATATTATCATACCGACTTGAAATTCAGTTATTTTGAATTGGAAGAATCTTCAACCTCATTTTCAGTTTCATTTGGATTTGGTGCAATGCTGGAAATTCCTAAAGGTTGGGCATATTTCAAACTCGATGATCTTTTTGGAAGTTTGAGTTTTGAGAATTTAGTAGCATCCGAATATCAGGAAGATTATTGTAACGAGTTGATGCTTTTTGATGAAGATTACGAGCCATTTCAGGAATCTTATGAAAATGATTCACTTCGAGTTGATTCAAAAAAAATTGTGTTTCACCCCAGTTTAGAACTTGGTGCTGAATATGAAATTATTGACAATTTGAGCTTGTTAACAAAATATAAAAATGTCCAATATGAAACAAAAAATGGAATTTCATTCGGAGCGGAATATGATTCTCTATTTCCATTTCAACTGATTTGTGGTTTTTCAGATAATGTTTATTACGAATCTAAAATTGGTGTTAAAATGAAACATTTTGAGTGGTCAGTCTCATCTACATTCCATCATGGATTTTTCCGATATGCAAAAGGCGTAGGCATCAGTTCCGAAATGATGGTAAAATTTTAGAGCAAACCCCAGCGTTTGCGGAAAAATAATTCCAAGCAAAAACTCAGCAAGAATAGAGTAATAATATACCATTTTTTGTAAATTGGAATTTCCTTAATGATTTTTTCCACAAAATTTTCAACAGCGTAAATTTGGAAATTGTCAATTTCGTTTAGAGAAATCATTTTTCCCCGAGATTGTTCACCGATAAATTTCAGTAATGGAATATTGAAATTTTTATCGTAATTTTCAGAATTTGTAGAAGATACAATAAATTGTCCGGATGTTTTTAGTGCTAATTTTTCTGCTGAAATTTGATATTTATATTTATTGGGAATTAGCGAAGTAACTTGAGATTTATACTCATCATCCTGTCGAATCATAAATTTTTCCAAAATTATTTTTCCGTTTTCATCCATAATTGTTAATTTTGCGTTTATATCTCTAATCGGACTTAACTTTTCATCAAATGCTTGCAAAGTAATATTTACAGGTTCGGAATTGTAATAGATATTTTTGTTTGTGAAACCGATAAAACGATTCGTTTTCTTTTGTTCCATCCAACTAATTATGTTGTAAATGAAGTTATTATAATCTCCATTTTCATCCCATAATTGCCATTTATATAAACCCGTAAACACAAACTGCAAAATGCTTTCAGATGAATCTAACAAAATTGCCGGACTTTTTTCTTCATTATCCATAAAAGCCAAAATCTGTGATTGAACTTTTTCTCTAACATAATAATAATCGACTGGCGGAATGTTATTATTCATCATCGAAAAGGAGTCGTAACGCTCACCATTTTTACCAATCTTAAAAACTGCATTAAATGAATTAGAAATTCTACTGGCAATTGCAGGTGAAATATTTTCAAATGCTGAAATTGGTTTTCCAATCAAAACCAAATTTCCTTCATTTTTATAAAAATTATTGATTAGCTTTTTCTCATAATTACTAATTTTAAGTTTTCCATTATTAATCAAAATTATGAGACCAATATTATCTAATTCGCTCAGTTTTATTTTTTTTCTACCATCAAAAAGGTCATTATTTTTTAACAAAAATCTATGTTCCCAACGCGAATTTTGTTTAATCGCATCAATGATAAATTTAGCATCCCAATTTAATCTATCGGAAATTATCACCATTTTTGTTTTGCTGTTTTTCACCTGAATTGCACCAGATTGTTTATTATTATTCTGGTTGAGTTCATTTTGTTTTTTAGATTCAATTATTACATCAAAAGTGTGTAAACCAATCTTATCAAAATTGAGTTCAAAATCTATTTGTTCAAAATTGGAATTGTTGAAATTAACTTTTTTTGTAGCAATAATTTCATTATTAAGTAACAATTTTACCTTTGCAAATTCTGAGTAATTTTCCGCTTGCAAGGAAATATTAAGTGGTGTTGGCTCATTAATATAAGCAGTTTTGTTGTATCTCAATTCCGAGATTGAAATATCGAAATCTACACTCTCAATATGCGGATTAAAGGTATAAATTGGAATATTAAGTTTTTCAATTTTACTCAGATTTTCATCACTAAACCATCCGTCAGAAAAAAGAAAAATGGATTTTACATTTTTAAGATTTGTTTTATCCGCGAGTTCAGATATTGTTTTATTCAAATTTGTAGAATTTTTATTTCCTTCAATACCAGCGGCAAAATTAAATTCCATCTTATGGCAGTTCTTACATTTCAGCAAAATTTTATTGTTAATTTCAGCAAGATGTTCTGCCTTTGATTTAGCTCCAATTTTTTGTTGCATACTTTCCGAAACATCATTCAAGATGACAATTTTTGGTTTTACGATTTTTTGATTTACATAATAAAAAATGGGGTTGAACAACAAGGTTAGAAGCGTGATTAAGGCAATTGAACGCAATGATATTAGCAGATATTTTTGCCAACCAAAAATCTGTGGAAGCGTTCTTCTATAAAAGAGAAAAACAATCAAAATAGAAATTATTATGAAAATTAAAATCATATTACCAAATTTGTTCAGCTCTTTTATTTGTGAATAAAAAGTTGTTTTTTTTCATATTTTCATCAATGATAATTGGTAGTTTAGAAATCATTTTTGTTTGTTTGATTTTGCGAATAATCTCACCATTGAAACCTTTAAAAAGAGAGATGTCAAATTTAGAAATAACCAAAGTTTTATTTTGAAAATTATTTATGATTTTGTTATACAATATCTCGGCTCGAACCAATTCACCAAAAGTTTTATGAAATGGACCCGCAATAATATCTTTCTCATCAATATCGGAATGCAAACCAACTTTTGCAATGTTTATATCTGCTAATTCGGTAATCATTTTTGCTGTAATTGAAATTGCTTTTTCGAGAGAAAGTGGCCGATATTTTTGGGAATAATAAAGCTCCGCTAATTTTGTATTTTTTAGAATTATGGTCGGATAAATTCTTACAAAATTCGGTTTAATTAGCTTTGTAAATTTAATGGTTTCAGATAAAGATTTTTCCGAAAATCCTGGTAATCCCGGCATCAACTGAATTCCAAGTTCGATTTTTTTTGATTTGATTAATTCTGAGTTTTGAATTGCAATTTCTCGAGTATATCCTCTTTTAGTTTTTTCTAAAATTTTGTTCGAGAAACTTTGAATTCCAAGTTCGATTGTTCGCACATTTTTCGATCTCAAATAAGAAAGAATTTTTTCATCAATTGCATCTGGTCGAGTGGAAATTCTGATGCCATTTAATTCGTTTAAAAATGGCTTTACAGAATCTAATAATTTTGTTTGATTTTTTTTATTCAGTGAGGTAAAAGTTCCACCAAAAAAAGCAACTTGCTTTTTCTCATTTGCATTATTTTCACAAAAAAATTTAATCTTTTTCTGAAGCAATGAAATGTTTGGAAGTTGACTTTTTGTAATAATTTTTTGGTCGCAATAAATACACCTAAACGGACAGCCAAAATGCGGAATAAATACGGGTAAAATTTTCATTTAAAGTTTGAGTTTTTCGCAAGCTTCTTTAGCGGCTTCTTGATGTGCTTCTTTTTTATTAACGCCTTTGCCAATTCCCCAAACTTCGCTGTCCATCACAACTTCGGCTGTGAAAAATTTATCGTGTTCTGGTCCTTTTTCTTTAATAATTCTATATTCTGGAACTTTATTATTTTTGGATTGCGTGTATTCTTGAAGAAGACTTTTATAATTTTTCAGTTGCTGTCCTTTGGTATATTTTTCGATATTTATCAAGATAAAATCGTCAATAAATTTATGTGCAATTTCCATTCCACCATCCAAATATAATGCACAAATAAGTGATTCCATACTGTTTCCCAAAATGGAATTTCGCTTTCTATCATTTTTATTAGCCGTGGCAAAACCAAGATTCAAAAATTCGATTAAGTTTAACTCATTTGCAGCCCTAGTTAGAAATTTTTTAGAGACAACTTTTGACTTCAATTTGGAAAGATCTCCTTCGCTGAAATCAGGATGTTCTGTGAACAGTTTTTCGGAAACAATTAGTTCAAGAACAGCATCACCCAGAAATTCCATACGCTCAAATGTAAAAATTCCTTTTTGCCCTTTTGTGTGTGATGTGTGTGTAATAGCAGCTTCCAAAATGGATTTATTTTTGAAAGTGTAGCTTATTTTTTTTTCTAACTTTTTGAGTTTAGGACTTAAATGTTTTTTTTGTTTAAATTGTGAAAGTAAAATTTTGGAAATATTTTTCAAAATGAAATTAAGGCGAGTATGAACTCGCCTATTAATTTATTCGCATTTTTTAAAGATTATAACACCGTTATGTCCGCCAAAACCAAGCGAATTGCTGAGTGCATAATCTACTTTATGCTCAATTGCTTTATTTGGAACATAATCGAGATCACATTCTGGATCTGGGTTTTCATAGTTTGTGGTGGGATGAATTTTTCCAGTTTCGAGAGATTTGCAACATGCAATTGCTTCAATTCCGGCAGCTGCACCGAGAGTGTGTCCAGTCATAGATTTTGTGGAATTCACTTTCAAATTTTTTGCATGTTTACCAAAAACAGTTTTGATGGCGGCAGTTTCGTTTTTGTCGTTAAGTGGAGTCGATGTACCGTGTGCATTGATGTAATCAATTTTATCTGCTGTAATTTTGGCATCGTTAAGTGCCAATTGCATTGCCCGTGCACCACCTTCGCCATTTTCAGCTGGAGCTGTAACATGAAATGCATCGCAAGTTGCACCGTATCCGACGATTTCTGCATAAATTTTAGCACCGCGTTTTTTAGCATGTTCCAACTCTTCCAAAACTAAAATACCAGCACCTTCAGCCATTACGAAACCATCGCGTTCTTTATCGAACGGACGGCACGCTTTCAATGGTTCGTCATTTCTAGTGCTAAGAGCTTTCATAGCAGAAAAACCTGCCACCGAAAGCGGAGTAACCGAAGCTTCTGAACCACCCGCGAGCATAATATCTGCATCGCCGTATTGGAGAGAACGAAAAGCAGTTCCCAAAGCGTGATTTGCAGAAGCACAAGCAGATGCAATGTTGAAATTCAAACCTCTAAAATTATATTTGATTGCGATTTCTGCAGATGCAATGTTAGCAATCATTTTAGGTATAAAAAATGGACTAATTCTTTTTGGTCCTTTTTGGGAAAGTTTTACAGCTTCTATCTCGAAAGATTCCATTCCACCGATTCCAGTTGCCACCATTACACCAGCTTTATCGTGATTAAATTCTGTTTCTAATAAGCCAGAATCTTCCATCGCTTCTTTTGCAGCAATGAGAGCCAGCATCGTGTAGCGATCCATTTTTTTTATAGATTTTCGTTCAAAATGGTCTTTCGGATCGAAATCTTTTATTTCGCCAGCAATTTGAGCTGCATAATCATCAGTAATTTCAAAGTTAGAAATTTTTCCAATACCCGATTTTCCAGCTAATAAATTTTCCCAAGTTTCGTTTGTGTTTTTACCAATGGCTGTAAAAGTTCCTAAGCCTGTGATAACAATTCTTCTCATAAAAACCTCTCAAAAAATAATGGTGGAGACAGTTTTCGGCTCCACCATTATTAATAATTTGTTAACCTGTGATTCCTTTTAAATATTCAATTACTTTGCCAACTGTAACAAGCTTTTCAGCATCTTCATCTTCGATGTCAATGTCAAATTCTTCTTCAAGTTTCATAATGAGCTCTACAGTATCTAAAGAATCTGCACCTAAATCTTCAATAAAACTCGCCTCTAAAGTGATTTCACTCTCTTCAACACCCAATTCATCAACAATAATCTCTTTTACTTTTGCTTTAATATCCATTTTTCCTCCTCCTTTTTTTGGATTACATTATTAGGCCACCATCTACATTGATGGTTTGACCAGTTATATAATTGGCTTTTTCGGAAGCCA
>CAYQOZ010000032.1:0-15089 GCA_964419355.1 uncultured Candidatus Cloacimonadota bacterium
TATTCTGATGTGAGAAATCTTTTGATTTTTCTATCCAGATCATTGTTAACCAAACAATCAGATTGATGAAAAAAGCTAAACCTGCATAAACTTCTGCTTCGATGGCGTTATTCCAAAAAGTATATGAAAATGCGGTATAAATTGCCGCAATCGTACCAATTAAATATGCTTTGTAAGATTCCAAAGGAGATTTCAGCCACATCGTTACAAATTTTACAGTGAAAAAATAGGTGAACATTACCGCAAAAGCAGAAAATATACTTGAAAGAAAATTCACAATTTGGGCGTGCGGAATGTTTCCTGCAAAAATAGAGGCAAAGCGACCCAGTAAAATGTAGAATGGATTTCCGGGTGGATGCGGAACACCCAGAATGCTACTGCAAGTTATGTATTCACCAGCATCCCAAAACGAGAGTGAACGTGCCATCGTAAGATAATAAACAAATAATGTTATCAAAAATATTGATACGCCAAAAATTAGATTTGTCCTTTTATTCAAAATTAGTTGTGGTCTTAAATTCATAAAATCTCCATATATTTTTTTTGGAAAAATTGTAAGACATCATTTTTGAGTCAAGTATTTATTGCGAGTTTGAGATTCAGTACAGAAAAATACCGATTGATTACGATTATTACGAAAAGCAAAAATTTAAAAAATAACTTTCAAAATTTTGCGTTATTATGTATCAAATCAAGCACTTTGATTCTTTTTTTCTTCCTTAAAAGTATAAATAGGTTCACTATTATTCAGCACAACTTCTTTGGAAATATGGCACTCTTTCAAATTGTGCATATCGGGAATATTATACATTATATCAAGCATAAAATTTTCCATTATTGCTCTCAAACCACGAGCTCCAGTTTTCTGATTTATAGCTGTGTGTGCAATTTCGTTGAGAGCATCTTCGTCAAAATAGAGCTTAACATCCTCTATTTCAAATAGCTTTTCGTATTGTTTGCAAATTGCATTTTTTGGTTTTGTGAGAATTTCAATTAGTGCATTTTTATCCAATTGATGCAAAGAACAGACCACAGGTATTCTGCCTACAAGTTCAGGAATAAGACCGTATTTTACCAAATCGTCAGGAATGACATTAGAAAAATAGTCATCTCCCAAATCATTTTTAGATATTATATCAGCATCAAATCCGACTGTTTTTTTGCTCATTCTAGTTTTGATAATTTTTTCCAAACCGAAAAAAGCTCCACCGGTAAGGAATAAAATATTTTTTGTGTTAATCTGAATGAATTCTTGTTGTGGATGTTTTCTGCCACCTTTTGGCGGAACATTTACGATAGAACCTTCCAAAATTTTAAGAAGAGCTTGCTGAACGCCTTCTCCCGATACATCTCGTGTAATAGATACAGTTTCAGATTTTCTGGCAATTTTATCCAGCTCATCGATGTAGATAATTCCCTTTTCTGTTTTATCGATATCGTAATTTGCACTTTGCAAAAGTCGAACAAGTATATTTTCCACATCTTCACCCACATAACCAGCTTCCGTCAAAGTTGTTGCATCGGCGATGGCAAAAGGAACTTTTAATATTCTAGCCAAAGTTTGAGCTATCAGAGTTTTTCCCGAACCGGTTGGACCAATCATAGCGATATTACTTTTTTCTATATCGATATCATTTTTCTTTTGTTTAAAGATTCTTTTGTAGTGATTGTAAACAGCTACGGAAATTGTTTTTTTTGCTTTGTCCTGACTGATGATGTATTGATCGAGAAGTTTGTGCATTTCGGATGGAGTTGGAAGTTCAAAATTATCTAAAAAATCATCTTCAATGTTGTGCTCGATTATGGTTGAGCACATCTTTATGCATTCATTACAAATATTGCCGTTGATACCTTTAATTAGATAATCTGTATCTTTTTCAATTTTTCCGCAAAATGAGCATTTTTTATTTGGTTCCAACTGATTCTCCTTTATTCTTTTAAAGAATCTTTTCGAGATTCGATAACTTCGTCAATAATTCCGTAATCTTTTGCTTCGATGGCACTCATAAAATAATTTCTATCTGTATCTTTTTCTAATCTTTCAAGTGTTTGTTTTGTATGTTTTTGAAGGAGTAAATTCATATTTTTTTTCATTTTCAAAATTTCTTTAGCCTGAATTTCAATATCGGATGCTTGTCCACGCACGCCGCCCAATGGTTGATGAATCATAACTCTGCTATTTGGAAGTGCAAATCTTTTCTTTGGTGCTCCCGCAGCGAGTAAAAATGCACCCATGCTGGCAGCTTGTCCAAGGCAAATAGTGCTTACATCCGGGCGAATATATTGCATTGTGTCATAAATTGCCAAGCCGGAAGTTATTGTGCCACCGGGGCTGTTTATATACATATAAATATCTTTTTCAGGGTCATCAGCTTCTAAATGCAAAAGCTGAGCGATAATCACATTTGCCATATTATCTTCGATAGGTGCACCACCCAGAAAAATAATACGATCTTTTAGAAGTCGCGAATAGATATCATAAGCACGCTCTTGTTTTCCTTCTTGTTCTACTACTATCGGTACATAAGGCATTTATTTCTCCTCTTTTTCTTTTTTGGGAATATTTATAAATTTGCTACTTTCTTTTAGAAAATTGACAATTTTTTTCTCTTCAGCAAGAAACTTAAATTCATCACTTTCAATCTCTTTTTTATACATTTTTTTATATTCATCAACTTTCATATTTAGATTTTCAGCGGCTTCTTTGATAATATTTTCTACATCTTCATCCGTTGCAATAATCTTTTCTTTTTTCTTGATATCTTGCATAATATAATGACTTTTCATATTGTGGAGTGCCAGATGTTCATACATTGGCAGGAGTTTTTCAACTTCTACACCATATTGTTTTGCATAAGGTTCTGCTATATTTTTGGCATAATTATTTACCATTGAATCAGGAAGGTCGAACTTATTTTCCTCAATTATTTTTGCAAAGATGGAATCTTTCATTCTTTGAATATTTTCTTTTTCCAATTTATCTTTCAGCTGTTTTTCGATTGATGTCTTTAAATTTTTGAGAGAATCATATTCCAAATCTTTAGCAAATTCATCATTGATTTTTGGAAGGTCTTTTCTTTTGATAGCTTTAATTTCAATCAGAAATTCTTTGCTTTTGAAATCTGTGCCGATATCTTTATCTTCCGATTTTTGTTTCTGAGTAAAGAGTTTTGATTTGAACTCATCGCCAACCTTACCTCCAATTACCTTGTTTTCAAATGCTTTGGAATAGGGTGATTTGCCGAGAATAAAGCTACGGTCAATCTCTTTGGTAACCTTTTTTTCTTCATCTAAAAACTTAACTGTGGCAGTTATTTTGTCTTCTTTTTTGGCAATATCTGCATCAATTTCGTTAGCAAGTTGCTTGCGATAATCTTCCAAAGTTGCATATATCATCTCATTTTTGAATTTAGTTTCTTCAAAATTAACTTTCAAATCCGTATATTTTTCTATATCTATTTTTGGCATCACTTCAAATTTGAAAGTTGCTACAAGTTCTTTGCCTTTTTCCCACTCAATATTTGTAGGTTCGCCCATATTTATAGGTTTTTCTTTTTTTTCGTTCAAAGCTTTTTCGTAATAATCACCAATTTTTTTGTTAAAGAATTCCTCTTTTGCATGCTCGCCGTAAGTTTTTTCAATCATACTTATAGGGGCTTTTCCCTTTCTAAATCCTGGTAAATTCACATATTTTTTGAAATTATTCAGAACTTTTTGATAATCTTCCCGAGCTGTTTTTTCATCAATTGTGATAGTCATTTCTTTAACACAATCGTTAATGTTTTTAATTTTGATTTTCATCAACTACTCCTTTTTATTGAATGGTGCGAAAGAGGGGACTCGAACCCCTACAGGATTGCTCCCACTGGCTTCTAAGGCCAGCGCGTCTACCAATTCCACCACTTTCGCACAGCAAAATTTTATTGTAACTCTCTTAGAATTTTTTCGAATTTTTTCTCGATTTCTTTATTGCCTGCACTTTTTGCAGATTGATAAACATATTGTGCTGGAATTTGCCTATTACCGGTTTCAACAGAATACCATTTTTGACCATAATCAATTAACTCGTCATACTTTTTCTCTTGGTACAATTTTCCACATAAAAATTGTAGATAAGAGATATTTTTTGGTTCAAGCTCTACTGCTTTTTTAAGATAATCAATAGATTCTTGGGTGTAACCCAAATTGGAGGCAAGGTTGCTAACATTGATGATGGCGTTGATATTTTCTGGTTCCAATTCAACCACTTTTTTGAAAGCAACATAAGCACCAGAATCATTTTTGGCTTTTGTATATGCAATTGCTATATTATAAAAATTATCCAAGCTTTTTGGATTAACTTTTGTTGCTTTTTTATACCATTCAATAGCTTGAGTATAGTCGCCATTTTCAAAATAAGTATTTGCAATTTGAGTTCTAACCACATCGTCATCAGGAGCTACTTCGACAGCTTTAATCATAAATTCCAAAGATTTTTTATTGTTTCCCAATTTAGTATAAACGTAAGAAAGCATTTTGATTGTCTTAATGCTATCGGGTGCAATTTCATAAACAATTTGAAATTCTTTTAGTGCATTTTCATAATCTTCATTTTGGAAATTATTTTGAGCTTCGATAAAAAGTTTTGTCCAACAATGACTTTTGATTTTGATTGCTAATTCTAAATTTTCATTTAACTTGAATTTCTTTATCTCTTTTTTATAAAATTTATTAGCAGTTTTTTTATCAACAATTTTCAATTCTTCATATTCGGAAAATTTACCATCTATTTTTTCAATTATTTTAGAATAAAATTCGTTGGCTTTGAGATAATCATTTTTTACATCAAAATAAATTCCAGCAATTTTTACCAAAGCTTCAATATTATTAGAATTTTCTTCCAAAACAGCTTCATACAAAGGCAATGCCTTATCAACTCTACCACCATTTAAATGCATATTAGCTGAGCGAAGTTTGCCTTCTCCCTGAAAAGTAAGCTTTTGCCAATTAGCAAACACCGATGACGCTACAAATATGATTAGCACCAAAAAAATAACTTTTCTATAACTTTTCATTTTTCCTCCGATTTAATAAAATTCAGTCTCTTTTTTATTTAAGGCAAATTTTTTATCAAAGGTAAATAGTCAAGATTTTTGAGTTTAAAATTTGTAAGAGATATTTTTCTATAATCCAGTTGACAGATTTTACTTTATTTAAAGTTTAGTAAAAAATAAATTCTAATGTTAGAAGGAGATAATAATGGCGAAAATGACTGTTAATTCAGAAATGTGTAAAGGTTGTGGACTATGCATTCCAGCATGTCCGAAAAGTATTATTAGATTTTCTGAAGAGATAAATTCCAAAGGTTATCACTATTCAGAATGTTTTGAGCAAGAAGCTTGTATAGCTTGCAAAATGTGCTACACAGTTTGTCCTGATGTTGCAATTACGATAGAAAAATAAATGGAGAATTTTATGACTGAAAAAGTATTAATGAAAGGTAATGAAGCGGTAGCAGAAGCGGCTATTCGTGCTGGTTGCAGGCTTTATTTTGCCTACCCCATTACCCCTCAAAGTGAATTAATTGAATATATGGCAAAAATGATGCCGAAAGTTGATGGCACATTTGTGCAAGCAGAGAGTGAAGTTGCTGCAATTAATATGGTTTACGGTGCTTCCGGTTGTGGAAGACGAGTTATGACATCTTCATCTTCTCCTGGTATTTCACTTAAAATGGAAGGAATTTCCTATCTTGCTGGTGCAAATTTGCCAGCTGTGATTGTGAATGTTCAGCGTGGTGGTCCGGGTTTGGGTGATATTCAACCTGCACAAGGAGATTATTTTCAAGCGACTAAAGGTGGAGGACACGGAGATTATCGGCTTATTGCTTTAGCACCGAGCACAGTTCAGGAATTTGCCGATATGGCTGACCTTGCTTTTGAACTTGGTGATAAATACAGAAACCCTGTAATGATTTTATCTGATGGGCTTTTGGGACAGATGATGGAACCGGTGGAATTCAAGCCGCACAAAACAGAAGCTGAAATCAAAGAGCTTGATGAACAACACTTCGATTGGTGTATGCATTCCAACGAAGATGAACCAAATCATCATCATCACGAAATAAATTCATTAGAAATTGATCCAATCGTTTTGGAACAACATGTTATCAAACTCGGTAGAAAATATGATAAAATTGTGGAGAATGAACAGCGTTACGAAGAATATAATATCTCCGCTGAAAATGAAGTGATTGTGGTTGCTTTCGGAACTGCTGCCAGAATCGCAAAATCTGCAATTGACCAACTGCAAAATGAGGGAATAAGTGTTGGCATGATTCGTCCCATCACGGTTTGGCCATATCCGTATAATGCAATTAAAAATGTTCTTCATAATAAAGTAAAAAAAGTAGTCGTTTGTGAACTTAATCTTGGACAAATGATTGAAGATGTGAAATTGGCTGTGAATGGCAAATTGCCGGTAAAATTCCTTGGAAAAGTTGGTGGAATTTTATTTACCCCAGAAGAAATAAAAGCTAAAATATTGGAAAATTAGGAGAAATTATGAAAATTATTGCACAAAAACCTAAATCACTTACTGAAACACCGTTTACTTATTGTCCGGGTTGCACGCACGGAATTTCTCACCGGCTTATCGCCGAATCTATGGATGAGCTTGGAATGAGAAATCAGATGATGGGTGTTGCTCCGGTTGGCTGTTCTGTTTTTGCCTATAAATTTTTCGATTGTGATATGGCGGAAGCCGCTCACGGAAGAGCTCCTGCAGTTGCTACCGGAATGAAAAGAGCTAGACCAGATATGCATGTCTTTACCTATCAAGGAGATGGAGATTTGGCTGCTATCGGAACTGCTGAAATAATTCACGCTGCTAATCGTGGTGAACATATTACTGTGTTTTTCGTGAATAATGCAATTTATGGAATGACTGGCGGACAGATGGCTCCCACCACACTTCCTGGAATGAAAACGGCAACTTCGCCTTACGGAAGAGATGCTGACGATATTGGTTATCCAATTCAAGCTTGTGAATTAATAAATTCGTTAAAAGCTCCATATTTTATTGAAAGAGTTTCTCTTTTATCTTCTCAAGATATAATGAAGGCAAAACGAGTTGTGAAAAAAGCATTGCAATTCAATAAAGAAGAACGCGGCTTCACATTTGTGGAATTTGTTTCTACTTGTCCTACAAATTGGGGATTAACACCAATTGATTCTTTGAAATGGGCAAAAGAAAATATGTTGCCCTTCTTTCCAGTTAAGAATTTTCGCGATAAATCTAAAGAAGGAGTTGAGTAATGAAAACTGAACTTATTTGCTCCGGATTTGGTGGACAAGGTGCGCTCACAATTGGAAAATTTTTAGCAAAAGCGGGAATGGCAGAAGGATTAAATGTTACTTGGCTTCCATCTTACGGACCTGAAATGCGAGGTGGAACTGCAAATGTTTCTACGGTAATTTCCAAAAAGCCAATCGCTTCTCCGCTGGTAACTTATCCCGATATTTTGGTTGCACTTAATCAACCTTCAATAGATAAATTTGGTCCAAATATTAAAGCAGGTGGACTTTTAGTTGCCAATTCGGATATGTGTCCAAAAGGAATTGAACGCGATGACATCACGGTGATTGAAGCACCTCTTAACAAAATAGCTAAAGAAATTGGCAGTATGAAAGTGTTGAATATGATTGCGATTGGAATTGTGATTGGGAAAACTGGCTTGATTAAATATGAAACTTTGAAAAATGACCTTACTACATTTTTGAAAAAGAAAAATCCTGAACTTCTAAAAGCTAACCTTAAAGCAATAAAAAAAGGAATGGAAATTGTTGGTTAAAAGAAAAATATGAAAAAGTTGTTTGTTTTGAATTGTGTGGTTGCACCAAAAGGAATAACGCGTTTGAATAATTTATTAACAAGTCTGTTTGAACGGTGCAATATTGATTTTGAAACTTATCATATTACAGACAAAATTGGCAATCTTGCTGATTTTTCTCATTTGCTTATTACTGGTTCGGCTCTTTTTGCTTCAGAAGATAATGAATGCGATGCTAAAATCTATAACATTATTCAACAATTTAGAGATAAAAGTATTTTGGGTATTTGCTTTGGACATCAAGTGTTGGCAAAAGCGTTGACGAAGAGAAGGGTTTGTCGTAAAAGCAATTTACCAGAATTGGGTTGGCGAAAGGTAAATATTATCGAAAATCCACTATTTAAGGGAATTTCTAAACCAATATTTTATGAATCTCATTTTGAAGAAGTATTTGATTTGAACGATAAATTTTCTATTATTGCTTCTAATTCAAATTGTGATATTCAGGGATTTCAATACGATAATTTACCCATTTGGGGTGTGCAATTTCATCCAGAAGTTTCGTATGAATATGGTCAACATTCAATAAAAAATAGGCGAACAATATTTGAGAAAAAAGGCGGAACTTTCAAAAATGAACTGCAAAATCAAGCTCAACTTGAACAAAATCTTAATATATTTAAAAATTTCATAAAATATGGGAGTGAATCATGAAAAAAGAAGTGATGAGTCTATTTAAACAAACGCAAAAAGTCTATTTTGCAACTTATGGAGAAAATTATCCAAGAGTTCGTCCGATTACTTTAATTTATCTTGATGATGAATTTTATATTGCAACAGGTGGGAATGATGCAAAAGTTAAGCAAATGAACGAGTGCAAAAATGTGGAATTTTGTTTAACTTTGGATGATGAAGAAAATGAAGGTTATATTCGTGGTAGTGGTATCTCTGAAAGAATTTTTGATGTTACTATAAAACAAAAAATAATGGAAGTGATTCCCTATATTAAAGAGTTCTGGACTGATCCAGCAGATCAAGGTTATGCACTTTTCAAAATTAATTTGAAAGAAATTGAATATTTAAAAATAGGAGAATGGTTAGCAAAGAAATTTAAATTTTAAAATTAGGAAAATTATGAAATATCCAAAAACGAAGAAAAAAAATGTTATTGATGTTCTTCACGGAACAAAAATTATAGATTCTTACAGATGGTTAGAAAATAATGAAAACCAAGAAGTTCTAAATTGGGATGCGGAACAAAATAAATTAACTCGTAATCATTTAGATATTTTACCACAACGAAAATGGTTTTTTGATAAATTGAATAAATTAGCAAGATATGACCAAATTGGAATTCCTACAAAAGCATTGAAAAGTGAAAGAATTTTTCAATATAAAAAGAAAAAAGCCGAAGATAAATGGGTCTATTATACTCGTGAAAATGAGAATTCACCATTAAAAGAGTTAATTAATCCAAACAAATGGGCGGAAGATGAAACTCTTGCAGGTCAACTTGCTACAAAAGATGGAAAATTGATTGCTTTTGAGAAAGCAAAAGGTGGAAATGAAGCACCCATAATTCAAATAATGAATGTTGAAACTGGTGAAATTTTACCAGATACTCTAAAAGGTTGGAAACAAAGTATATTAGCTTGGCTTCCCGATAATTCTGGTTTTTACTATTCTACAAATCCGTTGAAAGGTGAAGTTCCAGAAGGTGAGGAACATTATTGGGTTTCTACTTATTTTCATAAATTAGGTAATTCAGCAGAGCAAGATAAAAAAATATGGTGGGATGATGAAGAAAAGGAAAAATGGTGCTATTGTAATATCTCGGAGGATGATAAATATTTAATTTTTTCCAAATGGTCATTTTATAAAGAATCAGTTTGGATTCAAAAACTTGGAAGTGATGAATTCGTTAAAGTTACGGATGATTTTGATGCTGAATATTCCGTGACTTATCATAAAAATAAACTTTATATTATGACGAATAAAGATGCACCAAATAAGAAAATTTATGTTACAAATATTGATAAACCAACTAAAGAAAATTGGCAAGAATTGATTCCAGAAACGGAACATAAATTGACTGAATTTTCAATAATTGCCGGTAAAATATTTCTTAACTATGAAAAAAATGTACAGACCGAAATTCAGATTTTTAGTTTAGATGGTAATTTTATTCAAAATGTGAATTTACCAATGTCTGGAATGGCTTGGGCGTGGGGTAGAGAAAGAGATAATTCTGAAATTTGGATTCAATTTACTTCTTTTACTTTTCCTTACACACTTTTTAAATACAATTTTGAAAAAAATACATTAGAAGTTTTCTTCCAACCTAAAATTGATATAGATATTTCTAATTTTACATCTGAACAAGTTTGGTATGAATCTAAGGATGGAACTTCGGTGCCGATGTTTATTGTTCATCGCAAAGATATACACAAAAATGGAACTAATCCCGTTTTATTAGAAGGTTACGGTGGGTTTAATAGTTCAAATTTACCCTTTTTTAGTGTTGTAACTTCCCTTTGGTTAGAAGCTGGTGGGATTTTTGCAGTTGCCAGTATTCGTGGTGGCGGAGAGTTCGGTGAAAAATGGCACGAAGCTGGAATGAAGGCAAATAAACAAAATGTGTTTGATGATTTTATTGCGGCTGGTGAGTGGTTAATTAATGAAAATTATACTTGTTCAGAAAAGCTTGCAATGATTGGTGGAAGTAACGGTGGTTTACTGATTGGTGCAGTTGTTACGCAACGCCCAGACTTAATGAAAGCAGTATCTTGTCAAGTTCCACTTTTGGATATGATTCGTTATCATCACTCCTCTTTTGCGAATATTTGGAAAGAGGAATATGGCAGTGCAGAACAGCCTGAAGAATTTGAATATATTTTGAAATATTCCCCATATCACAATGTGAAAGATGATGAAAGATATCCAGCAATGTTGATTGAAACAGGAATTAATGATGCTCGTGTTGATCCATTTCATGCTCGTAAATTTACTGCTTTAATTCAAGAAAAAAATATTTCTGACAATAAAACTTATTTGCTTGTAAAAAAATCATCGGGTCACGGTGGAGGAACCACACAGACCGCTATGTTTGAACAATTAGCAGATACATATTCATTTTTAATGAATCAGCTTGGAATGAAAATTTTAAATTAAGGAGAAAAATATGAAAAAATTATTTGTTTTAATGCTTGCATTTTTGCTTATTTTTGGTTGTGATGTGTTCAATACAACCTTTGAAGATAGTGAAAATGCAGTGATGTATGAAGCTTCGACGATTGTGGAATCAGAAATCCCTACGAATCTCAAAGTGATGAGTTGGAACATTAAATTTGGTGGTGCACGCATCGACTTCTTTTTCGATGGTTGGGGAGAGGAAGTCTTGATGGACGAAAATCTGGTGATTGAAAATATGCAAGCAATTGCAGATTATATCATTCAATTCGACCCAGATATTGTTCTGTTGCAAGAAATTGATATAGATAGCAAACGCAGTGCTTATGTAGACCAATTGCAATATTTATTAGATGAAACTGCATTGAATTACGGGGCGTATGCTTCACAATGGAAAGCAGATTTTGTACCGAGTGATGGTATCGGTCGGATGAATTCTGGTAATGCGATTATGAGTAAATGGCAAATAACCGATGCCGAAAGAATTGCGCTTCCACTTATAGAAGAGCAAGATGATTTGACGCAATACTTTTATTTGCGACGCAATATTCTTAAAACGAAAATTGAGTTAGATGAAGAAGAACTTTTTGTTTTGAACATTCACGCTTCTGCTTATTCTACTGATGGCACAAAGCAAGAGCAAATCAATATTTTCAAAGCGGAAATTGATGAGTTGGATAGTGCGGGTTCACGCTTTATTGCGGGTGGCGATTTTAATGCAATTCCACCAAATTCTGTAAATATTATTGGTGAAAATTTTCCAGATAGACCCGCAGATTTAGACGAAGATTTCGAAGTGGAAGATTACGATTTAGATGATATGGTTGCATTTTATGATGATTATTCTCCGGCGGTTCCATTAGAAAATATTGCATTACAAGAAGAAGTGGATAATTATATCAGCGATTATTATACTCATTCAATTTACATTGATTTACCGAATATTGATTGGAATCGGAAATTAGATTATCTTTTTACAAATAATACAAACGGTTGGATAGAAAATTCAGATATTACACACCAAAATACACGAGAACTTTCTGACCATTGTCCAATTTCAGCGGAGATGGAGGTAGTAAGATGAAAAAAATAGTTTTAATAATAATTTTGGTTTCAGTAAGTTTTCTGTTTGCTGAAAACGAAATCTGGTCAAACGGAACCGCCAAAACACTTCCAAAGGGCAGAATTGAAGTTGGAATTTTCCAACCATTCCGATACGGTTTAAATGAGACAACGGAGCTTTCTACATTTTTACTTGCAGATTTATTAATTCCTAATATTACAATGAAAAAATCTTGGAACAGCCACAATGGCATTGAAATGACGAGTGAACACAGCATCATCTATCCAACTCCACTTCTGAATTTAATGGCACGCGAAGGTGCTGGCGGAATTTTGCCGAATAACTCAATAATCCCAGAAATTATAGTTTATGAAAATCAATTATTATTCTCTTATCAAATTTCGGAAAATCACATTTTCACACCAAAGATTGGCTACTCAATTGCTTTTGTTTCGGGTGAATCAGATTTTCCAACTCTCGATTTGCCATTAGTTTACAACCGCACATCGATTTATCACAACGGTGCGATGTTCAATTTTGGCTTTGATTTTTGTGGCACGATAATTCCTAAATTGGATTATTTAATTGATTTCGATAAATTTATGTTGGATAAAGAATATGCAGAATTTTCTTATGAGCATAAATTGATGTTGATTTGGAAAATTAATCGTAAATTTGCTATTTCAGGCGGATATAAATTGGCGTATTCAGATTATCCATCGCCAAAGCAACGAAATGCAGATTTCTTTCCACTCATCGATTTTAGAATGGGGTTTAAATAATGAAAAAAATAATATTTACACTAATTTTACTGAGTTCGTTATTATTCGCAACTGTCATCGAAAAAGTTTATAACTTTGGTGATTTTACGATAAAAAATATGGAAGAATTTCAAATAATCGAATTTGAAAATACCCAACAAAATGCAGAAATTGGAAATCCTGTTTTACCGTATTGTGCAGTATCATTGCTTTTACCGCCGGGTGAAATTGCAGAATCAATCGAAATTATCGGCTTTGATGAAACCGAAATTGAAGGTGTTTTTAATCTTTACCCAAAACAAAGTGTGCGTCCAATTTCGGAAGGAAACTCAGAAAAATTTCGACAAAATGAGATTTATAGCTCGTCTCAAGTTTATCCACAAAAATTAAATGGGCAACTGATTACGCAATTTTTGAACGGACACTCTTTTGCATTTTCAACAATTACTCCGATTCAGTATATTCCAACTGAAAAAAAAGTGTCATATTTCCAAAAAATCAAAGTGAAAATTGTGACAAAACCTGCTGAAAAAGCCATGAAAGCACTTCGAAATTTACGAAACATTAAAGAAATTGAAAAACTTTCTCAAAATTCAGAAATGCTTTTGGAATATCCTCAAATTCAATCTCGCGATGGCGAATATCAACTTTTGATAATTACTTCAAATCAATTCCAAGAAGAGTTTAATGAATTGCAAAATATGTATTTGCAACACGGAATTATGTCTGAAATTTCCACGACAGAGGAGATTGAAAGTTCGATAGATGGTGACGATTTAGCCGAAAAAATTCGTAATTACATTATCCAAGAATATCAAGAAAATGACATTGAATTTGTCCTTCTCGGTGGTGATGTTGAGATAATTCCGGCACGCGGATTTTATTGCACCGTTGATTCTGGTAGTGGTTACGAAAGCACAAACATTCCTTCTGACCTTTATTATTCAGCGTTAGACGGAAGTTGGAATGATGATGATGACAACCTTTGGGGCGAAATTGGTGAAGATGATTTATTACCTGAAATTGCGGTGGCTCGTTTGCCGTTCAGCAACTCTACAGATTTGAATAATCTTATCAACAAATCAATTTCATATCAAACAAATCCAGTTTTGAATGAGCTCAATAAACCACTTTTAGCTGGCGAACATTTGTATGATGATCCACTAACTTGGGGAGCAGATTATATGGATTTATTGGTCGGACATCACGAAGATAATGGTTATACAACTGATGGAATTTCCGAAAATGATAATATCGAAACACTTTATGATCGTGATTTAGGTTATTGGACTGCGGAAGAACTGATTGCAGAAATTAATAACGGTCACTCGTTCATTCATCATTGTGGGCACGCCAGTTACTTTTATAATATGCGAATGAGTTCGAGCTACATCACGAACGAAAATTTTTATTCTTTGAATGGTGTCGATCACAATTTTACGCTGGTTTACACACACGGTTGTAACTCTGGCGGCTTTGATGAAAATGATTGCATCGCTGAACAGATGGTTACCATTGAAAATTTTGCAGCTGCATTTGTTGGAAATTCGCGTTATGGTTGGTTCAATGAAGGTTTTACGGAAGGTCCGTCTCAACATTTACATCGTGAATTTGTGGATGCACTTTACGGAAACAAAAATAATGAAATTGGCAAAACGCATCTTGAATCTAAAATTGATACTTCACCGTGGGTTACAGCGCCAGGACAGTGGGAAGAGGGTGCACTTAGATGGTGTTTTTACGATTGTAATGTGTTGGGCGACCCAGCAATGAAAATCTGGACAGATGAACCAATTTCAGCACAAATAATTTGTGAGAATGAAATAGCTGTTGGCTCAAGTTCTGTTTTGGTAGAAATTGAGACTTTTGGCAATTCAGCAGAAGGGATTGTTTGCACTATTTTGAAAAATGATATTTTGTGTGGAACAGCATTAACAAACGAATCAGGAGTTGCTGAAATTATTTTTGAAGAGCCGATTTTGGAGGAAGGGATTGCCGAATTATTTATTTCTGGCTACAATATTTTGCCTACTTCACACGAAATTAATTTTGTTCAAACAAACATTTATGGTGATGTGAATGGCGATGGAGAAGTGTTGGCACACGATGCTTCTTTAACTTTGCAAAATACAGTGAATTTGCTAGACTTTGAAGAGTGGCAACTTATTCTCGCCGATGTAGATGGGAACGGCGAGATTCAAGCTTTTGATGCATCTTTGATTTTGCAATTTGCGGTTGGCATTATCGATGAATTTCCGATTGAAGG
>CAYQOZ010000033.1:0-14790 GCA_964419355.1 uncultured Candidatus Cloacimonadota bacterium
TGACTTATGGGTATTATCACCGTGTTTTGAAGGGGAAAGAACCCAAGACAGCACCGACTTATAAAAGGTAACTTGTTGCATATTTTAAAAATTCAAAATGGACAAATATTCTTCTTACATAAATAATAATTTCAACCCATGAATAACAATTTTTTGATTTATAGTTGACACCATTATTTCATTTACCAAGTTTACTCGCAAAATTATTTATTAAATTGGAGGATTCGAATGAGTAAAAAAGTAACAATTTTTGGAGCAGGATTGGTTGTAAAGCCAATGGTGGATTATTTAGCAAAATACAATGTTGATGTAGTTGTAGCAAGCAGAACACTGAGTAAAGCAGAAAAGCTAGCAAAACCACACAAAAATGTAAATGCTGCACAATTCAATTCGGCAGATGAGAATGCAATGGACAACTTTGTGGAAAACAGTGATTTAGTGGTAAGCCTACTTCCCGCCACGCTTCATGTCAAAGTTGCCAAAAAATGCATCGAACACAAAAAAAATATGGTTACAACATCTTACATCAGTCCAGAGATGCGTCAGCTTGATGAAGCAGCAAAAAAAGCTGGCATCATTATTTTGAATGAAATTGGCGTTGACCCAGGCATTGACCACATGAGTGCGATGAAAATTTTTCATAAAGTGGAAAAAGAAGGTGGAAAAATCGTCAGTTTTATGAGTTATTGTGGTGGACTTCCAGCTCCAGAAGCAAACACAAATCCACTCGGCTACAAGTTTTCGTGGGCACCAAAAGGTGTTTTGAAAGCCGCCGGAAATGGCGCCAAATTTATGAAAGATGGCGAAATTATCGAAGTGGAAGGAAAAAATCTTTTTGCCAATTATTGGTTTGTAGATGTAGATGGTATCGGCACTCTCGAAGCATATCCAAACCGAAACTCACTCGATTACATCGATCTTTATAATTTGAAAGATGTAAAAACAATGTATCGTGGCACTTTCCGAAATGTCAGTCATTGCGATACTTGGTTCACGATGTCGCAAATGGGATTTTTCAAAGAAGATGAAATTTTTGAAAACTTGAGCGGAACAATTCGCGAATTTATCTTAACCAAAATGTTCAAATTGAATAAAGACGAATGCCTTAAAAAAGTAATTATGAAAAAATTTAATCTTTCAGAAAATAACGTGATTTTGAAAAAATTTGAGTGGCTCGGATTTTTTGATAATTCCAAAATCCCAATAGAAAAAGGTGGTGCTATTGATGTTCTCACCGCAATTATGCTCGAAAAAATGTCATATGAAAAAGGCGAGCGAGACTTGCTTGTTTTGCACCATCAGTTTGTTGCAGAATATCCAAATAAAACCCAAAAAATCACTTCTACGATGGTAGATTACGGTATTCCAAATGGCGATAGTTCAATGGCAAGAACTGTATCTTTGCCGGCTGCAATCGGCGTTCGCATGATTTTGGAGAACAAAATAAATTTATCTGGAGTTTATATGCCAACTCTTCCAGAAATTTACGAACCTGTTTTGACGGAACTTGAAAACCTCGGCATTAAATTAGTAGAAAAATTCTTTTAGGAAGATAGGAAATGAAAAAATTAGGTATCAAAATTGAAACAAAAAATAAGTGGGAAAGGCGCGTCCCATTAAATCCAGAAGCAGTAAAAAATTTAATTGATAGTGGTTTTGAAGTTATTGTGCAGCCATCTAAAATTCGTATTTACAAAGATGAAGAATACAAAAATGTAGGTGCAAAAATTTCTAATGATTTATCTGAATGTGACTTTATTGTCGGTGTAAAAGAGATTCCGATTGATGATTTAATTCCCAGAAAACCGCACCTTTTCTTTTCTCATACAATAAAGGGACAAGATTACAATATGCCACTTTTACAGAATGTTTTAGACCAAAATATCACTCTTTTCGATTATGAAAAAATTGAAAATAATCAAAATAAAAGATTAGTTTTTTTTGGAAAATTTGCGGGTAATGCAGGTATGGTGGACACGCTTTGGGGATTGGGTCAACGCTTGAAACAACAATTCAAAATTAATACCCCATTTTTAAAAATTAAGCGTTCATTTGAATACGAATCTTTGCAAAAAGCAATTGAGCACATAGGTGAAATTGGCAAAGAAATTGAGCAAAATGGGTTACCAAAAAATATTACGCCGCTCAATATTTTTATGATGGGATACGGTCATGTAGCGAGCGGTTGCAAAGAAATTTTGGCATCTTTGCCAATCGTGGAAATCGAACCAGAAGAGTTGGAAAAGTATTCACAAAATCACGAAAATAACAAAATTTATCTTACTGTTTTCAAGGAAAAACACATGGTAAAACACGCCGATGGAAAAACTTTTGAACTTGCTGATTATTTTAAAAACGGCGATAAATACATCTCTAATATGGAAAAATATTTACCACATTGCAGCGTTTACATGAACGCTATTTATTGGACACCAGGTTATCCTGTTTTCTTGAAAAATGCAGAACTCGAAAAATGGCAAAAGTTGATTATTATTGGTGATATCACTTGCGATATTGATGGCTCAATAGAAGCTACTTTGAAAGCAACCTACCCCGACAATTCCACCTTTATTTTCAATCCAAAAACAGGTGAAATTACCGATGGATTTGTGGGTGATGGAGTGGCAAATTGTGCGGTAGATAATTTACCTTGCGAATTTCCAAAAGAAGCTTCTGATGCATTTTCTGCTGCTTTAATACCGTTTATGAAAGAGATGCTTTTGAACGATTATACAAAATCAATCGCAGATTCAACATTGCCAAATGAGATTAAAAAAGCATGCATTACACATCGTGGAAAATTGGAAAAAAATTACGAATATTTAAAAAAATTCTTGTAAATTTGGAGAGATTATGTCAAAAATTGCAGTTGTCGGAAATTACGGTCCAAAGATTCGTTCCGATTGTCAAGTTACTTTGGAAATCACTAAAAACGATGAAATTCAAATTGAGTTAATTAGTAAAGTAAAGGATATGTTTGGTGAAAATATCGAAAATTTGTGTAAAGATGAGCTCAAGTTTTTTGGTATTAAAAATGCTAAAATCAAAATAGAAGACCGCGGTGCACTCGATTTTATGATTGCGGCACGCATCGAAACTGCCATTAAAAAACTAATCGATACCGAAAAAAATTACCTTTTGCCGATTATTCCAGAAAATCAATTTGAAACAGAAAAAGGACGCTTACGCAGATCACGACTCTATCTACCCGGCAACACACCCAAGCTTGCTTTGAACGCTGGCATTCACAAGCCAGATGCTATTATTTTGGATTTAGAAGATTCGGTGGCACCTTCCAAAAAAGATGAAGCACGCATTATGGTGAGAAATGCACTTCGTTCCGTTAATTTTTACGGTGCCGAAAGAATGGTGCGTATCAATCAACTTCCGCAAGGTTTGAACGATTTGAAATTTATCGTTTCACATAATGTAAATTTGATAGTAATACCAAAATGCGAAACTGCTAAACAAATTGATGAAGTTAACAAAAAGATTGCGACATTAAATATAAACAATCGCAAAATTTGGCTGATGCCAATCATCGAAAGTGCACTCGGCGTGATAAATTCTTATGAAATTGCAGCTGCGAAAAATGTGGTTTCTTTGGCAATTGGGCTGGAAGATTACACCGCCGATTTAGGCACACAAAGAACTGATACTGGTACAGAATCTTTTTTTGCCAGATCACAAATTGTCAATTCAGCTCGTGCTGCTGGAATTCAGCCAATTGACTCCGTTTTTTCGGACATATCAGATATGAATGCTCTCAAACAAAATGTGCTGAAATCGAAAGCACTCGGTTTTGATGGAATGGGTTGTATTCACCCGCGTCAAATTTTGGTAATTCACGAAAATTTTGCACCGACAAAAAACGAAATCGAAAAAGCACAAAAAATCGTCGATGCTTTTAATGAGGCAACTGAAAAAGGTTTGGGCGTTGTTTCACTCGGTTCAAAAATGATTGACCCACCGGTTGTGAAAAGAGCACAAAAAATTCTGACAATGATAAACAGCAACGGAGGTTCAAAATGAAAAAAGCAGATAAATTCGTAAAAAATGTAGCTGGCAGAATGGTGCCCACAATTGTAAACGGAAAAAAGGTTACGCCATTTCAAGGCATAAACAAATTCAAGCCAAACCGAAAAGGTGCATCACCACACGTTCCAACCACCATTAATTATCCAAAAGATGGAAATAAAATTGTCGAAAGTTTAAAAAAAGCTCTCATTAAATCTGGTTTGAAAGACGGCATGACCATCTCAACACATCACCATTATCGCAACGGTGATTATGTCGCCAATATGGTTTTCGATATCGCAGCAGAACTTGGCGTAAAAAATTTAGTTTGGCTACCAAGTGCGGCATTTCCGTGCCATGCCCCAATCATAGAACACATGAATTCTGGCGTTGTGCATCACGTTGAAGGAAGTCTGAACGGAGCTTTAGGCGATTTTTGCAGTCATGGAAAAATGGAGGGACTCGGTTATTTACGCAGCCACGGTGGTAGGTTTAGAGCAATTTCAGATGGTGAAATTCATATTGATATCGCGGTTTTAGCGGCATCTGGTGCCGACATAATGGGAAATGCAAACGGCGTTTTAGGTAAACATCCTTTCGGGCCGATGTCATTTTCAAAAACTGATGCAAAAAATGCAGACAGAACAATAATCGTAACGGATTCACTCATTGAATTTCCTTGCTATCCGTGGGAAATAATGGGTAACGATGTAGATTTCGTAGTTACTTTAGATGAAATTGGCGATCCTCAAAAAATAGTTTCGGGAACTACCAAAATCACCAAAAGTCCAGATAGATTACTCATAGCAGAAAATTGTGCAAAATTTGTGGAAGCAGCTGGCATTCTAAAAAATGGAATGAATTTTCAGGCGGGAGCTGGCGGAACTTCACTCGCATTCGTTCACTTCATAAAAGAGATGATGGTAAAAAAAGGAATTAAAGCAAGAAGTATGATTGGCGGAAGCACAAAATTTCTCGTCGACATGATGGAGGAAGGACTCACAGACTACATTTTCGATGGTCAAACCTTTGGATTAGAAGCACTTTCATCATTGCGAGACAACCAAAATCACATTCCAATTGATATCTTTGACATTTATGATTTTCATGCAAAAAGTAACCTCGTTCAAATGATGGATGTTATTGTCTTAGGCAGTACGGAAGTTGATGTAAACTTTAATGCAAACTGCGTCTCACACAGCGATGGCAGAATGTTACACGGAATTGGCGGTTTTCAAAATTGCATGATGGCAAAGTGTACTATTATCGCAGTGCCTACTTTCCGTGATCGAATTCCAGTAATTCGCGACGAAGTTACTACTCTTGTTGCACCGGGCGAATTGGTCGATGTAATCGTAACGGAACGCGGAATTTGTATCAATCCAAATAGGAAAGATTTGATCGAAGCAACCAAAAATTCTGATTTGCCAATTGTAGATATTCACGATTTGAAAAATGAAGTGGAACGAATTTGCGGAAAACCTAAAAAACCAAAACTTTCTAACGAAGCAGTGGCAGTGGTAGAGTGGGTTGACGGCACCATATTAGATACGATAAAAAAAGTAGTCAAATAAAAAATAAAGAAGGAGTAGCAAATGGGTAAAAGAACAGTCGTAACAATGCCGGGAGACGGCATCGGAAAAGTAGTTTTAGAAGAGACTTTGAGAGTGCTCGATGCAGTTGGATTTCAAGCTGAATATGTACATGCAGACATCGGTTGGGAATTTTGGTGTAAAGAAGGAAATCCGCTTCCACAAAGGACTTTGGATATTTTAGAAAAACATCATATCGCTCTTTTTGGTGCGATTACATCCAAACCAAAAAGCGAAGCAGCCAAAGAAATCGATCCAGCTATCGCAGATGAAGGTCATGTTTATTACAGTCCAATTGTAGGTTTACGCCAGCATTTCCAACTTGATATTTGCCAAAGACCGTGCAAAACCTTCAAAGGAAATCCGCTCAATTTCATCAGACGCGGAGCAAACGATACCATCGAAGAGCCAGAAGTAGATGTGGTAGTTTTCCGTCAAAACACGGAAGGTCTTTACGGTGGTGTAGAGTGGACAGATCCACCCGAAAATGTTTATGACGCTTTAATGAGCCACCCTAAATTTTCAAAAAATTTCGGTTGGTCTCCTAAAAATGAAGTTGCAGTTTCAACGCGAATTTTTACCAAAAAATATTCAGAAAGAATTTGTCGTGCCGCTTTTGAATATGCAAAAAAATTCGGTTATGATAAAGTTACACTTTGTGAAAAACCAAATGTAATTCGCGAAACTTCTGGGATGATGTTGGCAATCTGTCGTGAATTAGAAAAAGAATATGACGGCATTTGGTTCAACTACACAAACATTGATGCACAAATGATGTGGCTCACAAAAAATCCAGAAACTTACGGCATAATTATTGCTGGTAATATGTTCGGCGACATCGTTTCTGACGGTTTTGCAGGGCTCATCGGCGGACTCGGTTTTGCGTGTAGTGCAAACATCGGTGAAAAAGTAGCAATTTTCGAACCAACCCACGGTTCCGCTCCAAAATACGCAGATTATGAAACATCTATCGTGAATCCAATTGCAATGATGATGTCGGCTTGCATGATGCTCGACCACATTGGCGAAATTGAAAAAGCGACAAAAATTCGCAACGCAATCGCAAAAGTAGTTTTGGAAAAGAAAGTAAGCGCTTATGATATGCTCAAATTGAGCGGTTCTCAAGAAGTTTTAGAACAAGGTGCGGCTTCCACAAAAGAGATGACAGACGCAGTTATTGAAGCGTTATAGATTGAGGTGATTATGAATATTTATGAATTATGGCCAGAATTAAATTGGATAAACGATAAGAATTTGCGCGAAAAAACTGCCAAAACTTGGGAATTGGCATTGCAGAAAAGTGCACTCACAGCCAATGATTTGAAAACAATTCCCTTCACACTTTTATGCGGCCCAGACCTTAAGGTAACATTTATGGACCACAAACAAAGCGTCGTTCACATCGCCAAAGCGGCAGGTGAAAAATGTAACGAATTTTATCACGGTGAACTCCCTGTAAATATGGATGTGCTTATTGCCGGTGCCATTTTGGCAGATGTTGGAAAACTTTTAGAATACATTCTCGATGAAAACGGCAAAGCAATTCAAGGAAATTACGGAAAATATTTGCGTCATCCATTTTCAGGAGTTTCGATTGCGGAAGAGTGTGGCGTGCCAGCAGAGGTTTGTCACATCATCGCAACGCACGCTGGCGAAGGCAACATGGTAAAACGAACTACCGAAGCGTATCTTGTTCACCACGCAGATTTCATGACATTTTTACCGTTTAAAGAAAGATTAAAGGTGTAGAAATAATTTAGCAGTTGGGAATCCTAAAAGAGAAGATAAAATTGGTGTCTTCGATTAAGGGCATTACAATTCCCAAGCCTGTAAAAAACTGAATAATTCTTCAAAACATTTCTCGTAATCCGGCGGAACTGTTACTTCAAATTCCGATTTAGTTCTGTCGGATGTTGTATAGTTGCACATTCCTTCAAACGACTCTAAAAAGTAGCCTAAATAAATTTTTTCTGCATTTTTAAGCTTGATTTTGTAGCGTTTTGTCCCGTCCAAAAGCGTGGTTTTATTTTGCAATAAAAGTTCCATTTTTAGCTAATTAACGCCTTTTTCAAAACTTCTTCAAGCGTATCCACCAGAACAACTTTCATCCCTTTTTTAATTTCGTCTGCAATTTCTTTCAAATTTGGTCCATTCTTTTTGGGAACAAGAATTGTCTTAATTTTTGCTCGTTTGGCAGCTATCATTTTTTCGGCCAAACCACCAATTGGAAGCACCTGCCCAGAAAGCGTAATCTCACCAGTCATCGCCAAATTGTGTCGCACTTTTTTGCCAGAAAGAATGGATATAATCGCAGTGGCAATAGTAACTCCAGCAGAAGGTCCATCTTTTGGAATAGCACCTTCTGGAATGTGAAGATGAATATCACAATTTTTATGAAAATCTTCTTTGAATCCATATTTTTGGGCATGTAATCGAGCATAACTGTAAGCCGCTTGAGCAGATTCTTTCATTACATTTCCTAATTGACCAGTTAATTTTATGTTACCTTTTCCGCTCATTTTTACTACTTCAATTTGAAGCGTTTCGCCACCAAATCTTGTCCAAGCAAGTCCGGTAACAATTCCCACCGCATCCTCTCTATTAACTTCTGAATAGAGGTGTTTGGGAACTCCCAAAAAATGTTCCAAATCGTTTGCTTTTACAGAAATTTTCTTTTTAGCTTTTCCTTCCAAAAATTCCTTCGCTGTTTTACGCAGAATCGTTGAAATTTTACGCTCTAAATCACGCACACCAGCTTCTCTTGTGTAATATTTTATCAATTTTTCTATTGCATTATTTTGATAATTCAAATCAATTTTACCTTTCAAATCATGCTCTTTGATAACTTTTGGCACAAGATGTTTAATTGCAATATGTTTTTTTTCAAAAGCTGTATATCCCGGAATTGCAATTATTTCCATTCTGTCAATGAGCGGTCTGGGAATAGCTGAAAGAGTATTTGCTGTTGTGATAAAAATTACTTGTGAAAGGTCGTATTCAAAATCGAGGTAATGATCACGAAAACTATAATTCTGTTCTGGGTCAAGCACTTCCAAAAGAGCGGAAGTGGGATCACCTCGAAAATCATTGCTCATTTTATCAATTTCATCCAACATAATTAGCGGATTTTTGGTTCCAGCTTTTTTCATACTTTGAATTATCACGCCTGGTATTGCGCCAACATAAGTTCTGCGATGTCCTCGAATTTCCGCTTCATCACGCACCCCGCCTAATGAAAGCCGCACAAATTTTCTATCCATCGAGCGTGCAATTGATTTTCCCAAAGAAGTTTTGCCAACGCCAGGAGGACCCACGAAACACAAAATTTGACCCTTTACCTTTTTCGCCAATTTCACAACCGCCAAATATTCCAAAATTCGCTCTTTCACTTTTTCTAGACCATAATGGTCTTCATCGAGAATATTTTGGGCATCTTTCAGCGTAAATTCTTTTAGTTTCGGTTTTTTCCAAGGAATATCCAAAATCCAAGTGAGATAGTTGTAGATAACAGAATATTCTGGTGAATAGCTATTTATTCGAGCAAGTTTTTTCAATTCGTCTTTAGCTTTTGAACGCACTTCTTCATTTAAGTTTGTTTTTTTCAGTCTCTTTTTAAAATCTATAATATCGGTTTTATCATCTTTAGAAACTCCCAATTCTTGATTAATCGCCTTGATTTGTTCCGTAAGATAATACTCTTTCTGCAATTTATTCAGCTTAGATTTTACCGTATTATCAATTTTATTTTCTAACTTTAATATTTGAATCTCTTCTAAAAGGATGCCATAAGTCTCCTTTATCGTCTCAAACAGATTATCTATTTCATACAATGCTTGTTTTTGAGGAACATCCAACTGAATATTTGCCAAAGCGTAATAAAAAAACTCTTCAGAATTTGAAGTTTCCTCAATTGGAATCATTGATTCTTCCGGAATGGATTTATTCAATTTAATATATTTTTTCAAAGCTTTTCGGAAAGATCTGAGCAATGCTTCCAACTCTAAAGTCTCTTTCAAAATGTATTTATCCAAAATCCCAAATGTCGCTGATAAATGCTTTGAAGTGCGACTATATTGATTAATTACAACTCTTCTTTCACCTTCAACCAACAATCTCATATTGCCATTAGGAAGTTTAAGAACTTGTAAAATCGTACATAATGTGGCTACTCGATAAAGGTCTTTTGCAGCCGGATTGATATCGCCTTCGGTATGTTTTTTTTGACTTACACAAATAATTTTATTATTCTCAAGTAACGACTTTTCTGCCGCATTCAATGATTGTTCTCTTCCTACCAAAAGTGGTATGATCGTGTAAGGAAGCACGATTGCATCTCTCAATGGAATCACCGTGAGTTTGTTTTTTTGTTGCGTTTTTTCTACTCTTTTCGTCATCTGTCCTCCAAGAACAGTTTAGGAAAAAAAACAACTGTTAAAGGTCAAGAAAAAGAATCTTAAAAATTGGATAATTTATTTTATTATCTTCCTGAAAACATAAACTGATCAAATTCATAGCCGAGAGAAATATAATAATAATCATTATTTTCCTTATCGAGAGCAAATCCCGCACGAAGTGGACCCAAAATAGAATTGTAACCGATTCTAATGCCAAATCCGCGATATAAATCTATTTCAGGTGAAAAATAGTCCCAATAATCAACATCACCCAAATTCAAAATATTAAATTGAAAATCACAAAATACCGACTTCCAAGGCTCAATTCTTAATGCCAAGGTATTAATTTTGTAAATAGGAGCACTCAATTCTTTGGAATTCAAACCCATAAAACTATCGAATCCACCTACATAAAACGGGTCAAAATTGACATTTGAATCTTCAAAATATGAACCATATTCAAACTGATATTTGAGTGAAATATTTTCCCCAAATGGAAACAGTATTTTGATTTTGGAAAAAAATTTTCGATTTCCGTCTTCACTAAAAACTCCTTTTTTTGCCGAAGAATACTTTAGAAGAAATTGTGCTCCTTTCATCGGAAAAGCAAAATCATCCAAGCTTTCGTGATAACATTTCAGTCCAATTCCGGCAGAATGATACTCTGAATTTTCCTCTCGATATATTCTCTTTTTGAATCCGTAACCATAAGCTTCCAAAATTATTGCTTCAGTTGCAAATAATCCAATTCCAAGCGTATTTCCAATCTCTAACGATTTTTCTCTACTAATCTTTTGATGAGTTTCGAGATCATATTCATACAATTTTTCTTCAGTGATATTTGGAAAAAGTCTGAAATATACTCCATAATGTTTACCAAAATTTTTTACATAATCGAGTTTGAAACTATTTTTATTTCCTATTTGCAAATTTGCAAGTAGTTTGGAATTACGCTGAATTATATTGTTTAAATCCAAGGTCAAGCCCATCATAATTTCGCTATTCGAATTATAGACAAGATTAATTCCGAGCCGTTTTCGCTCTTTTTCTTTCACTTTAATTGTGAGAATATAACCGTCTTTGGAATTTGTCAAAACTGGATAAATGACAGCAAATAGCTGAGAATTATAAGTTTTTTTAATTGCCGTAATAATTTGTTTTTTGGAATATTTTTCTTTTGCTTGCAAACTGATATATTCTTTAATCTTACTTTTGCTCAAATGATTATTTCCCTCAACTTTAATCGAAGAAATAAATAATTTTTGAGGAATTTGAGGAAGGCTTTTCTCTTTTTTTTTTGAAGTAAATTCAAATGGATTATTAGCAAAATAATTTCTGGCAAGATTTTCACCTGCTAAAATTATTTCTTTTTTTTTATCAAAATCAAGTAAATTTATTTCGGCCAAATCTGCAGATATCAACAAATCACAAATCTCTCTTGATTCCTCAATATTTTCCGACATATTAATGCTAATCGTTTGTTGCAAAACATCAATTAAACTGACAAGTTGTTCATCTTTTTTCAATCCTGAACTAAAATCAATCCCGATGATGAAATCTGCACCCATATTTTTTACAATTTTTGATGGTAAATTGCAAACTATTCCACCATCAATATATAATTCGTTATCTAATTGAAATGGAGAAATGACGGATGGAAAGGACATTGATGCTCGCATCACTTCGTGTAAAGAACCTTCTGAAAATACTCTCTTTTCGCCAGTTAAAATATTGGTGGAAACACATCTAAAAGGAATTTTCAGATCATCAAAACAAAATATATCAGAGGCATTGTAGGTGAGATCAAAAAGCTCATTTATGAGATTATTTCCCGGCACAAATGCTTGGGGTAATTTGGGACTAAATTTATCGTTCAAATCAAAATAGATATTTGAATTTGGCAACCATCTTTTTTGACTAATATAAACATCGCTTCGCAAAATAGAATCATCAAGAATTTTATCCCATTCCAAATCAAGAATTAATTTTTCGATTTCGCTGCCACTATATCCTAATGCATACAGCCCGCCTACGACCGCCCCTACCGAAGTTCCAGCAATATAATCAATGGGGATTTGTTGCTCATCAATTACTTTGATTACGCCAATATGAGCAAGGGCACGAGCACCGCCGCCACTAAGAGCTAAACCAATTGATTCGGCATCTAATAAAACATAAATAAGGATTAAGGTTAGACTAATAATTATTTTTTTCATAATTTTAAGCTGAACAGAAAATAGTCCTATTATTTGTAAAGTAATTTATTTGATAACTAAAAAAGCGAGACACATAGTCTCGCTTTTTCTGTTATTATTTTTCTTACTTAATTTCTTCAATGTTCTCTGTGGGAGGATTATCTTGCTTACTATAAAGAGATTGAATCATCGGTGAATAAGCAACGATAAGTCCTGCAAATACAATGCTTACCATACTCATAAGTTTAATTAAAATATTAATGGAAGGTCCAGAAGTATCCTTGAACGGATCACCGACAGTATCACCAACTACTGTTGCTTTGTGATAATCAGAACCTTTGCCACCATGTGCCCCTTTTTCAACATATTTTTTTGCATTATCCCAAGCACCTCCAGCATTATTCATCATAACGGCTAATACAAAACCTGTAGTAAGGCCACCAGTTAGAACACCCATTACTCCGGCAACACCAAGTATTAGTCCAGTTATAATTGGAGTTAATATTCCCAACATTGCGGGAGTTACCATCTCTTTTTGAGCACCTTTTGTAGAAATTTCAACGCATTTTGCATATTCTGGTTCTGCTTTTCCTTTCAAGATTCCCGGAATTTCTCTAAATTGACGACGAACTTCTGCTACCATCGCGCCTGCGGCTTTTCCAACTGCTTTCATGGTTAAGGCGGCAAAGACAAAGGTAACCATTGCCCCCATAAATATTCCGATTAAAAATTTAGGGTTCATTAAGTTAATTTGATAAGAATTCATAAAATCAGAGATTGTTGCTTTTTCGACAGCTACTTTGAAATTTTCACCATTCGCCATGATTATATTCATAAATTTTTCGCCATTAAGAATTAGCCCCGTTCTCACTTCTTCGAGATAAGCCGCAAGAAGTGCCATCGCTGTGAGTGCGGCGGAGCCAATGGCAAACCCTTTTCCGGTTGCCGCTGTCGTATTTCCCACACTATCGAGTGCATCTGTTCTTTGTCGAACTTTTTCTGAAAGTTTACACATTTCGGCATTACCACCAGCATTATCCGCAATCGGACCGAAAGCATCCATTGCTAATGTTACGCCAAGAGTTGCCAACATTCCTACCGCACCAAAACCAATTCCATAAAGTCCTAATTCTGGAACAGAAAATCCGTGACTAACGCTAAAGGCTGATAGAATGGCAATTCCAATAATGATAACTGGTGCCGCGGTAGATTTCATACCAACCGCAAGTCCATCAATAATAACGGTAGCTGGACCATATTCTGCTTGTGCGGCAATTCCGCGAGTTGGTTTATAGGCATCGGAAGTGGCACGTTCTGTAAAGTAACCAATTAAAACACCAGCAGTTAAGCCTATCACGCTTGCCAAAAATACGCCAAAAGCATATTCTGCTGGGAGCATAAATTTTGTTACGAAAAAGGCAACAATAGCCACCAATATTGAACTACCATAAACACCTTTATTGAGTGCAAACATTAGTTCTTTTGTTCCCGCATTTTCTTTTGTAGAAACCATATGAATACCAATAATAGATAAGAATGCACCGACTCCAGCGAGTATCATTGGAGCAGTTACAAAACTTATTCCCCAATCGCTGTGTGCACCAAAAATTTGTGTTACAGCTGCCATTCCGAGTGCAGCAGTAGCAAGAATTGAGCCGCAATATGATTCATACAAATCTGCACCCATACCAGCAACATCACCAACATTATCACCAACATTATCTGCAATTGTAGCAGGATTTCGCGGATCATCTTCTGGAATTCCAGCCTCTACTTTTCCAACTAAATCCGCACCGACATCAGCCGCTTTCGTATAAATTCCACCACCCAATCTTGCAAATAAAGCCTGCGTGGAAGCACCCATTCCAAAACTGAGCATAATAACTGTGATGGTGTGCAAATTCATCGTTTCTGGATGTGCCAAACTCCACCATCTTAAAATATAAAACCAAGCAGAGATATCGATGAGAGCAAGACCAACCACCACGAGCCCCATTACTCCGCCAGCATTAAATGCCACTTTCAATCCTTTATTCAAACTTTTTGAACAACCTTGAGCCGTTCTATTGGAAGCAAGCGTTGCTGTATTCATTCCAATAAAACCAGCTAATCCACTAAAAAATCCACCGGTGAGAAATGCCCACGGGATAAGTGGATGAAGTACATGCATAACCCAAGCCATAATATTAAATAAAATAAATGCAAAAACAAAGAAAATCGTAACTCCTTTATATTGCTGTTTTAGATATGCAAAAGCTCCTTCTCGAACATATTGTGCAATCTTTTGCATCTCCTTTGTTCCTGGATCAGCTTTCTTTACACTTTTATAAAGAATAAAAGCAAAAATGAGAGCTGTAATCGCCCCAATTGGTGCTACAAACCAAATTGTTGGTATACCCATTTACATCCTCCTGTTTTAATTAATATCATCAAATATTTTTAGACGGCTTTTCTGTCAAGAATAGTAGTTTTGCCTAATGTTTTAAAACTCTATTTTTACACCGCCAACAATCATTCTCAAGTATTGATAATTCGGTTCTTTTGTGCCATCATCAAGGTAACTGTAATCCCAAATATTCTTAGTATTAAAAA
>CAYQOZ010000034.1:0-14246 GCA_964419355.1 uncultured Candidatus Cloacimonadota bacterium
TTTGGAGAAAAAATGGAAAATATCAATCAGCTAATCGGCATCAAAAAACAGAAATTAAAAAAAATGAAAGCGATGAGCATCAATCCCTTTCCTAACAGATGTAAGCGAACTCACTACATTTCCGAGCTTTTGGAAAATCAAGAAAAGCTTATTAAAAATAACGAAAAGATAATCGTGGTAGGGCGTTTAAACGCAATGCGGCGACAAGGTAAAGTTGGTTTTGCCAATATTACTGACAATTCAGCTAAAATTCAAATTTTCGTGCGGAAAGATACTATTGGCGAAGATAATTACGAAATTTTCAAACTATTTGATCTCGGTGATTTTGTGCAAATAGACGGAACTTGCTTCAAAACAAAAGTGGGTGAATTTTCTATTCGTGCTGAAAAAGTTACTATTTTAAGTAAGAGCCTCAAACCGCTACCAATCGTGAAGGAAAAAGTGGTGGATGGGAAAAAAGAGCAATATGATAAATTTACTGATATTGAACTGCGTTATCGTAAAAGATACCTCGATTTACTCCTCAACCCAGAAGTCAAAGACACCTTCGTTTTGCGTGCCAACATTATTCGTGAAATCAGAAATTTCCTCGATTCTAAAAACTACATCGAAGTGGAAACACCAATTATGCAATCACTTTATGGCGGTGCAAATGCACGACCCTTCATCACACATCACAACACGCTAGACATC
Organism: uncultured Candidatus Cloacimonadota bacterium; assembly: GCA_964419355.1. GTDB lineage: Bacteria > Cloacimonadota > Cloacimonadia > Cloacimonadales > TCS61 > TCS61. Next base: position 694 of record CAYQOZ010000034.1, read on the forward strand.
GACTTATATCTCAGAATTGCTCTCGAATTGTATTTAAAAAGGTTAATCGTGGGAGGAATGGAACGCATTTATGAAATTGGCAAAAATTTCAGAAATGAAGGAATGGACAGAACACACAATCCCGAATTTTCGATGATTGAACTCTACCAAGCTTTTGCGGATTACAACGATATGATGGAAATTACGGAAGACATATTTTTGCACATTGCCAACACCATTTTCAAGAGCGACGCTGTGAAAATTGGCGAAACCGAAATATCGTTTCAAAAACCGTGGCGACGTGCTTCGATGATTGAACTCATCAAAGAAGAAACCGGTTTCGATGCGAGTGATTTCGATTTGACTAAAATCCATGATTTCTTCCAAAAACACAAAATAGAAATTAATAAAAAAGCGGGACCCGGAAAATTAATCGAAGAACTTTTTGAACGATTTGTCGAATCAAAGTTAATTCAACCAACTTTTGTAACAGATTTCCCAAAAGAAATTTCACCACTCGCAAAAGAAAAACCTGATAATCCTCTTCTAACTGAACGCTTCGAAATTTTCATAAATGGTAATGAATACGGCAATGCTTTCACCGAATTGAACGACCCGATTGACCAGCGAGAAAGATTGGAGGCACAGGCAAAATTGCGAGAAATGGGCGATGCAGAAGCAAATGTGGTGGATGAAGACTTTTTGGAAGCACTCGAATACGGTATGCCACCAACAGGTGGGTTGGGAATTGGAATTGACCGACTCATCATGCTTTTCACGAATAATACTTCCATCAAAGAGGTAATTTTATTTCCACAAATGAAACCGGAAGAATAAAGTAAGCAGATTAATTGAGGTAAGGTGATTTTCAAACTTTTTCCCAAAATACAAAACTACGATTGGGGTTCGCACGACTTTATCGCAAAGTTGTATAACCAACAACCCAGCAAAGAGCCACAAGCTGAACTCTGGATGGGAACACATCCAAAAGGTGAATCTTGCGTAATTTATAAAGATAAGAAAATCACTCTTACTGAATTGATTAGCAAAAATCCACCCAAATATTTAGGTGAAAAAGTTTGCCAAAGATTTGGCGAAAATCTTCCATTTTTATGCAAAGTATTAGCCGCCGAGAAACCACTCTCCATTCAAGTACACCCAAACCTAGAGCAAGCAAAAAATGGCTTTAACAAAGAAAATGAAAATAATATCAATTTAGACGATTTTATGCGAAATTATAAAGACCCAAACCACAAACCAGAATTAATTTGTGCTTTGACGGAATTCGAGGCAATGTGCGGTTTTAAACCATTTAATGAAATTAAAGAGACATTAAATTTCCTTAATATCTCACAATATTTCACTTTAACAGATCTCCCCTCTTTTTTCGAGAATTTATTGAAAATAGATAACCAAAAAGAAAAATTATTAACGGAAGTTCTCATCAAGATTTCCCAAACGAAACCGCGTTCAAAAAACGAAGGATTAAGTTTTGCGTGGATTTTGCAACTTGCTAAACATTACCCGCAAGATTTGGGCATTTTGGCACCGCTATATCTGAACATTTTCCGCCTAAAACCCGGCGAAGCACTCTATCTGAAAGCGGGTATTTTACACTCCTACTTGAAAGGAGCTGGCATAGAGATAATGGCAAATTCAGACAATGTTTTACGAGGTGGACTTACTCCTAAACACATCGATATTGATGAATTACTACGTGTGGTAAATTATGATAATGAGAAGGTGGAAATACAGAAAACAAACCAAGAAATTGCTGATAATATTTACCAAACTGAGGCAAATGAATTCCAACTTTCCAAAATTACTTTGCATGGAAAATTAACGCTAAATCATCAAAGCCCTACAATTATTTTATGTACGGAAGGATTTTGCGAAATTTCTGACAAGTTTGCTCTCAAAAAAGGGGAAGCCGCTTTTATTCCTTTTGAAGAGAAAAAAATAACTTTAGACGGAATAGGTGTATTCTACCGTGCGATGGTTGGCAATTTAGTTTGATTTTACTTTTTTTTTACTCACCTTCGCAAGGTTCATGATCGTCATGATGTGGTGGGTGTTCCAATAATATATTTTCTGAAATTAATAAAGCATTATTCTGTAAAGCTGTTTCCAAATGGATTAAAGACCAATTACCCTCGTGCCGACCGATGCCGTGCATAAATAACGGAAAATGGACAAAATCAATTTGCTGATTATCTAATTTAGCCGAATATTTCCCATTGATAACAACAGCGAAAGGAAAGTGTGTATCCGGTAAATTATATTTTTGAATTAAAGGTAAAGTCTCGGGAGCTGTAATAAGATGATAAGACACATTATATTCCACCTCATACTTAGACAAAACCTCTTTAACCTGTGCCAACGTCTTTAGAGACGGTTTTTTGTTTTTGTGAAACACCTCAATTGTTTTTGTGTTACTACACGAAATAAATATTAAACCAAACAATATTATTATTACTCTTTTCATAATTCCTCCATCTATTTTGGCTTCTTTTTTGTCCATCTATTTTTTAAAGACAGACTAATTAACGATTTCTTACTTCAACAATATCATTTTCTTTGTATCAACTGCTTTATCACCTACCACAAGTTTGTAGAAATAGACGCCTGATGAAAGCTTATCTGCTGAATAGGTAATCTGATTACTTCCTAATTCGTCCCGAACGCTTTCGGGATTAACTTCTAATTGGTCAACTCGTTGACCTTTCACATTGTAGATTTCAATTCGTGCCTTTGCGTGTAAATTCGTGGTTAAAGAAAAAGAAATTACAAAGAAAATAATGATTATTTTTACTTTATTCATGATACCCTCCTAAACTGAATAAGTTGCATGTTATTGTAAAATTTAGTAGACCTGGCAAGTTACCAAGTTCAACACCACATCTAATAAACTTGTTAAAAGAATAACCTACCTCAAGAGCAAATACAAATCGATCTTTATATGGGTTCGGTCGTGGTGAGGGAAATATCTCTATAGTTCTACTTTTTGCATACCCTGTTATTACGCCTGCAAACAGTCCTTTTCTGTTTTTATTATTAAAGTAAGTTAATCTTATTTGTAGTTGTTTTGCCTCTACTATTCCATCACAATATTCTGCTCGAAAATAATAATCTTCTTGTTGATTACCTAAACCAATATCTATAAACACCCCTTGAGCTATAATCGTAGACACACCAACAGATGTGGTCAAACCAAAAGGGTTTTTTTGTCTTTTTCTTCTCCAAACACACCTACTGTTACTAATAACAGCATTAAAACTATTGTAAATTTCTTAATAATAACCTCCATCTTTATCATAAAATATTTTTATATCACTATGATTGTCAACAAAAAAAATAAAAGTTTTTTTTATTCCATAATATTTTGAATATTTTATTGACAATAGTTTAGCCTTCGGAAATATTCCGCTTGTTGTTGAAATAACAAAATTTGTAATGGATGGTAAAAGGTGTATCTTATGGAGCGGTGATGCCAACGGAGAAAAAATGTTTCAAATTAAATTAGCCTTAAAATATTTGCGTGGTAGAAAAAAAATCTTTTTCTCATTTTCCAATCTTCTCTCTTTTTTAGGAATATTTCTTGGAGTATTTTCACTTCTGGTTGTATCTTCTGTCATGAACGGTTTTGACACCGATATGCGAAATCGAGTAATCGGGTTGAAAGCAGAAATTAAAATTCATAATGATGATTTTTCGCCTATTAAAAATTATCAACAGATAGTTGATAAAGTATCTAAAAATGAAAAAATACTCGGTGTTACACCAGTTTGCGAAACTGAATTAATGATTCAAAATGGCGATAAAATATCTTCTACAATTTGTTACGGAATAGATTACAACAAACACAAAAAAGTAACTAACATTATGGATAAAATTGTCATCGGAATGCCAAACGAAAATGTGCTAAAAGAGGACGGAATAATAATCGGATTAGAACTTTCCTTAACCTTGAGCGCTACCGTAGGAGAATATGTTCAGCTCTCTTCACCCATCGGAACACAGCCTACCCCATTTGGACTTTTACCCAAAACAAAAAAACTAAAAGTTGTCGGAATTTTTAGTTCTGGAATGCCGGAATATGATAGAGTATTCACCTTTATCTCTTTACAGAATGGACAATATTTATTAAATCTTGATGATGAGATAAGCCATCTCGAACTCAAAACGCATCAATCCAAAAAATCAATCCGTGTTGCCAATTTAATCAGCGAAGAATTGGGTAAAAAATTCATTGTAGAAGATTGGAGCGATTTTGAATCTAATCTATTCAACGCCATCAAAATGGAGAAAATTGTGATGCTGTTTGTGTTAGCACTAATGATTATCATTGCTTCATTCAATATGACTGGAAATTTTATCAAGTTAGTAACTGAAAAAAAAACTGAAATTGGCATTTTGAAAACCATTGGTGCTTCCGAAAAAGACATCGTAAACATTTTTATTACAATCGGTTCCATTATTGGAATTGTTGGAACTTTTATTGGAACATCAGCTGCTTATTTTTTGTTATTTTTACAAAATAAATTTCACTTTATACAAATTCCAATTTCCGGTTTTCCACTGCAGTGGTTACCCGTTGAAATTAGAATTATCGATTTCATATTCATCCCATTATTTGCAATTATCATCAGTTTTTTCACAACTTTTAGTCCCGCAAAAAAAACAGTGAAAATTGATCCAATTAAAATTATTCGGACAAATTAAAAAGAATTAATCTCGAAAAATTTTTGAATAAAAAGTGGGAAATTTCGACTCAATATTTTAGATAATTTAGAAATAATTTTTGACATAATTATTTTTTTTCTGCACCAAAATATCGAATATAACTATGTTTACAAATTTTGATTTATATTTATAAATAATCTGTCTTGACACGAGAGCTAACTCTTTTGAATTTAACATTTAGTTGAGTAAAATCAAAAGATAAAAACAGTCTAAATAAATTTGTAATTACATAAATACCAAGCAGTTAAGGATTTAGGCAGTTTTTTCAAATAAATAACTTGGAGATTGGGTATGAGGCTTTCTGAAAACGCTAAAACTGTATTAAAAAAAAGATATTTCAAACGAGGAAATGATGGTAATTCTGTAGAAAATTGGGATAAAATGATCGATCGCGTTGCCGATAATATTAGCGGCGGTGATGCAGAAAAAAAGAAAAAATATTTTAAGTTGTTAGATTCAGGATGTTTTCTGCCAAATTCCCCGACTTTGATGAATGCCGGTAACGATTTACAACAACTTTCTGCCTGCTTTGTTCTACCTCTTGAAGATAGCATGGAAAGCATTTTTGAAACCATTAAAAATGCTGCTCTAATCCATAAAAGTGGTGGTGGAACAGGTTTTAGTTTTAGCAATTTACGACAATCAAATGCTCGTGTTCGAAGCACAAATGGAGTTTCTAGCGGTCCTATTTCGTTTTTAAAAGTTTTTAATTCTGCCACTGATGCTGTGAAACAAGGTGGCACCAGACGCGGTGCAAATATGGCAATTCTCAGCGTGGATCATCCTCAAATTCTCGAATTTATCAAATGCAAAGAAGATACAGCCCAATTAACAAATTTCAATATCAGCGTGGGAATTACCGAAAAATTTATGGATGCTTTTTACAAAGATGAAGATTATGAGCTAATCGCACCACATACTAAAAAAGCTGTAGCAAAATTAAATGCCCGTGATGTTTTCAGTTTGATAGTGGATATGGCACATAAAAATGGTGAGCCAGGAATAATCTTTATGGATAGAATAAACGAATATAATCCCACTCCGCACATTGGTAAAATCGAATCTACTAATCCGTGTGGCGAGCAACCGCTACTTCCGAACGAGGCATGCAATCTTGGTTCTATAAATCTATCAGCGTTTGTGAAAGAAAACAAAATAGATTGGGATAAGTTGAAACAAGTTGTTTTCGATAGCGTAGAATTTTTGGATAGCGTGATTGAGCAATCTAAATTCCCCCTGCCTGAAATTGATAAAATGGTAAAATCAAATCGTAAGATAGGTTTGGGAATAATGGGTTGGGCAGATTTGCTTTATATGTTAAAAATTCCTTATGGCAGTAAAAAATCGATAGATTTGGCTGAAGAAATTATGGAATTTATTGATTTTCATTCCAAATATCGCTCGATGGAACTTGCAATTGATACTGAACCTTTTTCTAATTTTAAGGGAAGTATTTATGAAAATCAATCTTTAAAACGAGATATGAATAAATTTAATTGGGAAAAATTGAATAAAGAAATTTCCCAAAATGGCATTCGCAACGCTACTACAACTACACTTGCACCAACTGGGACGATAAGTATGATTTGTAATACTTCGGGTGGAATTGAACCACAATTTTCTTTGGTTTATGTAAAAAATGTGATGGATGGCGAAAAATTATTATATGTAAATCCACATTTTGAAAAAGCGATAAAAGATGCTGGTATCTATTCCAAAGAATTGATGGAAAAAGTCTCCGAATCTGGCAGTGTTACTCATATTGATGAGATTCCAAATGAGATAAAAAAAGTGTTTGTAACCTCCCACGATATTTCACCAAAAATGCATATTTTGATGCAGGCTGCTTTTCAAAAATATACCGATAATGCAGTTTCCAAAACAATTAATTTCCCAAAAGAAGCAAGCAAAGATGAAATTAGAATGGCATATGAACTCGCTTATGAAGAAGGTTGCAAAGGCGTAACTGTATATCGCGATGGCAGTAGAGAAAACCAAGTTTTAAATGTTGGAAAAGAGGTGGACAAACCAAAACAAAATGGCCATCGTATTGCTCCACGAGAAAGACCAGAAACTACGGCTGGCATTACTCAAAAAATAGAAACCGGTTGTGGACATCTTTATGTAACCATAAATTCTGACACAAAAGGAGCTTGCGAATTATTTACACAAATGGGAAAAGTTGGCGGTTGTGCATCAGCACAATTGGAAGCGATTGCTCGTCTTGCATCACTCTGTTTGCGGTCAAATGTGAAGGTTAGTTCCATCATTCGGCAAATAAAAGGAATTCGCTGTCCTTCACCGATGTGGCATAATGGAAGTATGATAACTTCTTGTGCTGACGGTATTTCTAAATCATTAGAAAAGTTTTTACATATCGATCAAGAATCTATGCAAGATATTGATAAAATCAATAAAAACTACGAGAAACAAGCACACAATACTAAGCATAATCTTTCGGCTGTTTGCCCCGATTGCGGAAGTGCAGTTGAGCACAGTGAAGGTTGTTTGAAGTGCAGCTCTTGCGGTTGGTCGAAGTGTTAGTGATAAGATAATTATCATCCACGCGGATGATACAATTTGTGTTCTTTGATGATAAAGCTTCTGTCGATGTTTGTATAAATTTGAGTAGTATTTATGCTTGCGTGTCCCAATAATATCTGAACAACACGCAAATTCACTCCCGCTTCTAATAGATGAGTAGCAAAAGAGTGGCGAAATATGTGTGGCGAAATATGTTTTTTAATTCCAGCGAGTAGAGTTAGTTTGTCTATAACTTTCCAAATTCCCATTCGGCTCAATTTATTTCCAAATTTGTTCAAAAAAAGATAATCTGTATTTTTTTCTTTTCTCAATTGCTTTCGTGCTTTATCATAATATTGTCTTACAAATTCTAGCGATTTTTCAGCAATTGGCACAACTCTTTGTTTGCCACCTTTCCCCAAAACTCGCACTACTTCTTCCGTCCAATAAACATCGTGAATAGAGAGATTAATCGTTTCAGAAATCCTAAGACCACTTGCATACATCAGTTCCAACATCGCTTTGTTACGCATATCTGTAGCTTTTTGGGTGGGAATATTATCAAGAAATTTCAGCATTTCATTAAGAGATAAAACATCGGGTAATTTCTGAGAATATTTTATATGTGGAATATTTTCAATTTCAATCAAAACATCAATTTCTTCTTCAATTAAAAATTTAAAAAAAGAGATAATTGAGCTTCTTTTGCGAGCAATGCTAGAATTCATCAAGCCAATTTCTTGCAAATTCACGAGATAATCTATAATGTCATTATTGGTCAATTTTTCCCACTCTTTGTGATGATAAGCAATCAAATCACTAAGATCAATTATGTAACTATCAATCGTATTTTGGGAAAGCCCACGCTCCACTTGAAGTTGAAATTTATAATTATTCAAAATCGCTTTATTGTGGAAATTGATTGTCATATTTTAAACCAATTAATCATCTTCAATTTCCACCTCTTTTTTCAATTTTACCTCTTTTTCGGGATCGAGATGAGTTCTCTTTTTAAATTCTCTTTTCTTCATTTTTATTTTTGAAGAGACATAATAGTAAATTGCAAGTGGCAAGACGATGTACCAAAATTTTATCGAAACCTGAAATATAAACCCAATAAATTTGAACAATAAAATTATTATCAAAAATGGAATTATGTACTTGAATATTGACCTCATTATTTCTCCAAAATTTTTCGAAATTCGGGTGAAAATACAGATTGCGAATTTTCATTTAGAAATCTACGAATAAGTTCTGTATTTTGCTCTAATTTTGCCAATCTCAACTGAGAATATTCATTTAAAATTTCATTTTCAAATTTATGGGAGAAAATCTCTTTTGCCAAAATTTTATTTTTTGCCAAAATTGCCCACTCTCCTGCTAACATTAAAATCTCTTCATTGGCAAATTCTGCGTAAATATTTTGCAAAATTTTAATTGCTTCATCTTCCTGATAGATGAGCTTTTTTCGATAAGCTTCAAAAAATTTTGATTTGACTTTTTCTTCCTGTAAATTGTTCATAAAATTTGCTAAAAACAAAATGTCGTTAATACGAACATCTCCTGGAATATTAATAATAATCTCGGTGAGTAAACTATCTTGCTCAGGATTATTCTGGAAAAATGCATTCAAAAAAGAGTAATAAAAACTCTCTTTATAGATATCCGAACCGCTATTTTGATTAGTTAACATTTTATCCAGTTTGCTTTTACTCTCATCACATTGTGCATTTAGAGTAAGCTGATGAACAATCATAAAATCAATTTTCGTATTTTCTTTGGTGCTATTTGCATACTTTTTTGCATTTTCCAAAATGCTAATCACATTTTTGGAAGCTCCATTCTGTCGCAATTCTATCTCTGCCAAAAGCTCTCTACATTGCACATTAGCAAAAGTTTTATATTTGTATTCTCTTTTTTGGATTGTCTCATTATTTTTCACTTTTTGTAAAAGTGCTTTCGCTAAATCAAGTGAATCTTGTTCGATATAAATTTCTGCTATATTAATTTGTGCATCTGCTTTTTTGGGTAAATCCTTTGATATTTCCATAAAATCATAAAATGCTTTTTTTGATATTTCCAAATTTCCCAAAGATTGATGGCGTTGAGCAAAACGAATAAGAGCGACTGGAGAAAGCCGACGATAAACCGTCAAAGCTTTCCCATACTTACCCAACTCACCCAAACAAAGTGCATAAATTTCCTTGATGTAATCTTTATCAGAAGCGGTGGCAATTTTCCCAATTGTTGTGATAGTTTGTGGGTCTTTTTGCAAAATTGCATATAATCTATCTAATACATAATTGGAATAATTTTTATTATCAATTAGAAAATTCAAAAATTCTTTTACCGCATTTTTTGTAGCATTCAGATATTGATAATTTATTGCTATTTCTCGCGCATACAAAAACTTATTATCGGAAATATTGCGAGCTTTTTGCATCAATTCAATCGCAAATTCATACTGTTTGAACATCTCAAAAACATTTGCCAAAAGTCTATAATTATTCATTCTGTTAGAATTTTTTTTGATATATTTTTCCGCAGTTTTTTCAGCAATTTTGATATTTCCATCTTTCAATAAAATCAAAATTTTCAACTTCACAAAGAGTATTTCGGAAATAATTTCCTTCTTCTTTTTCAGTAAATTTTCGGCTTTTTTTGTGTATGAACTGTTGATAAATGTGGTTATCAATTTTTCGATACCTTCTTCATCTTTTGGATAGAGTTCTATGAGTTTTTGGTAAGAGTCAATTGCCTTTTCAAATTGTTGTTGAACACGATATCTCTCTGCTCTTCTGAATAATATATCCCTCTCATCAAGTTGAGCAAAAAGCCCAGAAATGACGACAAAAAATAGCAATATAAAATGGAATTTCATTTTTCTCCTTTTTCTCTTTTTTGCAACTAACACGGAACTACGAATGATGAAATTTTCCTAATTTTCTAATTATTCTTCAGCTCTCTTTTCGTTGAGCATTTTAAGATATTCTCGAATCAATTCTTGATACTCTTGCGGATACTTTTTATAATCTTCATCCAAAAGTGCTTTTTGCCTCATTTTGTCAAACTTAAGTTTAATTTCTTCGGGAAAATCCCAATCTTCTATTTCGCTATTTTCTGCTTTTCGTTTTTGGGAAAATTCTCGTTTGTGAATTGATTTTTGCGCATCAAGAAGTCGAGATAAAATGCGTTCCTGTTTTTGGATTAACTCATTACTTATTCGACCCATTTTCAAATCTTTCACGATTGATTCGATATCTTCAATCATTCTATTTATTGATGCGGATTGTTTTTGTGCTTCTGAATTTGTTTGCAACATTCTTTTCAAATTTTCGGCAATTTGCTGTTGATTGGCGACCAACTTTTGTGCTTGCATTCTACCCTGCGAACTCATTTTGCCATTCTGCATTATTTGTTGCATCAACTGTTGTGTCATCATATTCATCATCATTTGTTGCTGTCCCATTTGTTGTAACATTTGCATCATATTTTGCATTCCACCACCACTTTCATCTTGTTGTAAATTGTCCTGAGCCTGCATCAAATCGAATATCATCAAATTCAAACCTTTGGCAATATCCTCCAGAAAACTATCTACTTTATAAGTTTTCGCATCATTAATATATTGGAACATTTCGCGAAAAATCGATGATGTAAAATTGGCATCATACATAAATTTGGGACCCAAAACCAGAACAATCATTGGGGTAGCAAAAAGTTCTTTTAGAACTAAATCAATTCCTTCAAAAATTGCAATTTCATCTTTTAAAATTACATACGGATTATCTGTAAATTTACTGTTTGCATCCTCTTGAAACTGCGAATAAATGAGCAACCTACGAATTGTTTTTTGGATAATTTCACCAGCATCATTCATCATTCCAGCACTCATTTTTTGTTGCATTTTTTCCAATTTTTGTTTTATCGTTTGCATCTTCGGCATCGCTTTTTGCTGGGATTTCGCCGCCTCTTTCATCTCCCCTTCGCTCAATTTTTTCTCACTATTTTCAAGATCAGAAGCCAAATCATCTTTCTTCATTTGCTCTTGTAATTTTTGCAAATCATTAATCAATTCAGAATCTTTCTGCTCATCAAGAAGTTCATCGACTTTTTCAAGTTGCTTTTCCAAGTTTTCCAGCTTTTCAGAAATCTCATTTTGTTGTTTTGAAAGCTGTTCTTTTGTAAGTTTTTCTGCTTCTGTCCGTTTGTTTAACTCTGTTTGCATCTCCTCCATTTCTTCGGCAATTTCTAGTGCTTTTTGGACAGCTTGTTCCTTCTTAATATCTTCCAAAAGTTTTATTGTCTGCTCCAATTTTTCAGAAAAATCTTCCATCGAAAATTTGAAGTTTTCCATCGCTTTTTGCATCACTTCCGGGTCGAGATTTTCCATCTTTTTACGCATCTCTTCCATTGCTTTTTGCAAATCTTCATTGGAAATTTCTTCCATCAATTCTTGAATTTTTCTCATTTTCTCCAAAGTTTCGGAAGAGAGAGCTTTATTATCCTCAAATTTCTGCAAAAGATCTTTAAAATCTTGAGCAACTTTTTCTACATCTTTACTTAAATTTTCCTGTTTTTCCAATAATTTTTCTAATTGCTTCTTATCTTCCCAATCGTATTTCTCTTTTTTCATCAATTCTCGACGCTTCTCTTCAAATTCTTTCTGCAACTCCTCAGATTTTTCCAGCGTAGTATCCAAAATCTCGGATTTTTTTCTCTCCTCTTCCTCAATTTCTTGATAAATTTCTTCAATTGAAGGAAAACGAGCAGTATATTTTTGGGAAATTGAAATTTGCTTTTGAGGAGAGTTATCCATAATTTGAGCCCAATAAGTAATTCTATCTCCTGGAATTAACATAAAATTCGTAAGGTCAAAAACAAAATCTTTGGTAATTGTGTTGGAATATATTTTCTCCTGAACCACCTGTTCTTGCTCATCTTCATAATTTATAGAAAACTTTAATTCCAGATTTTCCAGACCATAATCATCGGAAGCAAATATTTTGAGGGGAAGAAGCATATTTTGGGTAAGTAGCGTATCTTTGCCCGGTTGGATAATTTTTATTTCCGGTTTTCTATCTGGAATTACAGTTATTGATTTTTCAATTTTCCTGGATTGATTTCCCAAAATATCAACCAATTGGAAGTGATATGATAAATCAGATGTAATCTCAAAATTCGTTTTGAATGAAGTTTTTCCCAATCGTTTTAACGATTTTATTTCACCATTTGAGAAAAATATTTTTGCAGATTCAAGTGCATTATTGGCTGTAATTTCCAAAGTTATTTCTGTACCGAAAAGTGCTTTAATATTACCATTTGCATCTTTTTCGAGTTGTTGCTTAATACTCGAATATTCAGGAAAATCATAGCGAATATGAATATTTTCTACAATTGGAAGTTCGAAAACTTGTATTTGAAAAGTATCTGAAATGGCAAAAGGAGTTCTTACAAAATAGAAAAATGAGAAGTCGAGATTATCAAAAATAATTTTGTAATTATTAAGCTTTTCTTCACGCCATTTTTTTTCCAATTTGTAGAAAAATTGATGTTCAATTTCCGGTTCGGGATTGATAACTTTTATCTCTAATTTTGAATTTCTGAGCAATGATAAGTTTTCTGGAATAACTTCTACAATCTTTTTGTGCTGCACTTTTGGCATTTTGTTTAATTTAAAAAATGAGTATGATTGTTCAAAACGTTCCAAGTGAAAAATAAAAAGCAAGCCAGAAAATAGTAGCAAAATAATGGTGATAACCAACAATGACTTAAAATTATCTAATTCTGTTTTTACAACTTGATTTTCCGCTTTTTTATCTGCTTTTTTTAGGATGCGATTTAATATTTCACCCTTTTCAAGTTCTTCATTCAATTCCAAAGCATTCTGAAATGTATCAAATTTATCTCTATTAAATTTATCTAAAAATTTAGCAGCTTCAAAACGCGACAGAAATGATTTATTCGCCTGCAAAACCAAATAAAGCACGGATAATGCCAGAAATATTTTTAAACTGATAGCAAATAAAAAGAGCATAAATTGAGAGCTGGGTGCAGGAGAATAGACAGCAAAAAATAGATTAAAAGTTAGTAAAATCAAAAGCAAAATTATCAACAAATATCTGAATGTAATGACAATATTCTGCTTAATTAATATTTCTTTAATTTTATTTTCAAATTTATGCATTTGGAAAAATTCTATTTCTTATATTTTGGCGTCCATTCTAACGCTGATTTTTCATAGTTCAAATTATACAAATATTTTTCAATTTTATCGCGCATACTGCCATCAATTTCACGGTTAATTG
>CAYQOZ010000035.1:0-14211 GCA_964419355.1 uncultured Candidatus Cloacimonadota bacterium
TACCTCCAGCTACATAGATCATGTTGATGGGTTCTTCACCACTATTTCCAAAAGTAATACTCGTAATTTCACTAATTTCAAAATCTTGACTACCAGTGGTGGTGTGAACTGTCATCACCGTGGCAAATAAAACGGTTACCAATCCAATTAATCCTAAAAATGTTGTTAACTTTTTCATTTTATCCTCCTATTTGATTAAAATCATTTTTTTGATTTGTTCAGTATTATTCACCGAAACTTTGTAAAAATAGATTCCACTTGCAACCTGTTTGTCATCGCTATCTGTGCCGTTCCAAATTGTGGAATGTCCGCCAATTTCCATTGTTTCATCAAGCAGTGTTTTAATTTTTTGCCCTTTCACATTGTAGATTTCAATTTGTGTTTTTCCTGCTTCCGCTATTTCAAATGAAATTGTCGTTGTTGGATTAAACGGGTTTGGATAGTTTTGCAAATTAAATGGTTTAATCTCAGAATCACTTGTTGAAATTCCGTTATTGAAAACTACATTCATTTCAGCTGATTGTTCATTTTCGGAAACATCACGAGCTGTAACACGGATAATATATTCACCATCATCAAATTGGGTTGAATCAAAGATATAATTAGCGTCATTTTCATCTAATTCGTTATCTCCATTAGAATTTGTAATTATGTGAAAAAAATCCCTAAAATCATAATTACCGACTGAGTAACAAGTAGCATCTCGTGAAAAAACAGTATTTAAAATCATATTGTCCCAAGTGCCTTCTATGTATGTATCCAAAGGAAAGTCGAATGCAAAAGAAAATTGTGAAAATAAAATTTCATCTGGATTGTTTGCTTTCATAATTTCAAAATTAATGTCCCAAATACCAATTTTCCAAGTAGAATTTGCTAAATCATAACATTTTACAACTATGTCAAATTGTTCTGTAAGATTTTGAGGATTAAGGTAGTTTCCATCAAGGGTTCGAAAAGCAAATATTTGATTGTTGAATGCATTTTCAAAAACAGGTAAGGTGGTATCTTGTAAATTTACTGTATCTATGTGAGGATTATCAATCGTCCACCAATTTCCGTGCCAAGTGGTTCCATTATCTTTAACTCTAGCATAATGAACATGAGTAAAATCATAATAATTCCATGGATATAGTGTTCCCAAAATATCACCAGCTTCAACATAATCACCCACATCAACAGTAAATGAATTTTGATTGAGATGAGCGTAAAGATAACCTTCCGATTCTAAGTGCGTATTTTCATTTGCAATGGCAATACGCCAATACGGATCACCTCCCGTAGTTAGAATTGCTTTCACAAAGCCATCGTGAACTGCGTAAACAGCTTGATAATCATCACCGAGAAAATCAACACCTGGGTGTAAATATATCACATCACTATATTGTTGAATCTCTGCATAACTATTTCCAATTGGATGTTGATAATTTTCCTCATAATAGTTTAAGGGGGAATTTACTGGTTCATGAGTTTTGTTATTTTTTATTTGACGAATTATCTTATCTATTAGTTGGAAAGTATTTAAATCGTTAGTTTTGTAGAATGAATAATTTATTGTATCATTATTTTTTTCTTTAATTGAAAAATACAATTCGGAATTATTCACAGAAAGGTCAGTACAGTTACCATCAAAAAAAAGTTTTAATTGATCATCAATAACAAAAATTCCCTTATTGGTTTGTAAAATTGGTTTTTCATTCCAAAAAACAATATTCCGCACGATTGCATTTACAATAAATTCACTATTTTTATACAAAACTGATTCTCGAAAGATAACAGGTTCCCCATCATTGTTTACCGCAAAAATGGAAGAAGCATGGAACTTATTTTCTGATAAATCATCAGTATTTAGAACACAAATGTTTTTTTTATTATAGTAAATTGCAAATTTCCCATTAGCAGAAACATTCAAATTGATAACAGCTTCTTGCTTGATGCTTTGCCTTAAAATTCCGTTTTTAGAATATATGCGCAACCAAACTGGTGCGGTCTCTTCTAAGGTTAATAGGGTAATCCAACCGTTTTTAACTTTATGTAAAGATGTTCCAATGAATGTAATATTATTATAATCTATGTAATATTCGCCATTTTTGTAATAATACTTTGCATCTAATTTGGAAGATAAAATATTGCCAACATCATTCATTATGGTAGCATTCACTACATTAACGATAATAATAGTAATTAAAATTAAAATGAGCTTTTTCATTTTATCCTCCTATTTGATTAAAATCATTTTTTTGATTTGTTCAGTATTATTCACCGAAACTTTGTAAAAATAGATTCCACTTGCAACCTGTTTGTCATCGCTATCTGTGCCGTTCCAAATTGTGGAATGTCCGCCAATTTCCATTGTTTCATCAAGCAGTGTTTTAATTTTTTGCCCTTTCACATTGTAGATTTCAATTTGTGTTTTTCCTGCTTCCGCTATTTCAAATGAAATTGTCGTTGTTGGATTAAACGGGTTTGGATAGTTTTGCAGGAATTTAATGGGGATTTTACTGATAAATTCCACCACTTCTTCCACAGAGACATCTGGTCCAAAAGTTATTTGCAGAATTTCAGCTGTGTCGAATTCGATTGTTTCACCACTATTCATTTGAATTGTCATTATCTCTGCATTTAGAGACAATCCCAAAATTGCGATGAAAGTTAAGAAAAATACTTTTTTCATGTTTCCCCTCGTTTGTGCATTTTGCACTTTTTTATTTACCGTTTCACAAATCTTAAGTCAAGTTTTGTTTTCCTTAATTCTTTAATTTTTTAATTGCCTTTTGTGGTTCGGAAAATGAGATGCTGTCGCCAACTATCACACCTTCAATAATCTCAACTTGTTGGAAATTATTAATTCCAGTTTTCACCATTTGTGATTTTCCAATCGAATCATTCACAACCCGATAAATTATATCTTGACCATCTTCATCAGAAAAAATGCAACGAATTGGCACTACCACAATATCTTCCCTTTTTTCACCAATAATAGTAACGTTTGCAGTCATTCCGGGCTTGAGTTTTTCATCAACTTTATCTATCTCAATCTCGATTGGAAAAGCTTTTACATTGTTATGAGTAATCGCCATCGCCGCTATTTTTTTGATGGTTCCAGAATATTTTTCGTAAGGATAAGCATCTACCTGAATTTTCACTTTTTGCTCTTTCTCAACCTTGGAAATATCCACTTCATTTATTTGCGTTGTAACCAGCATTCTTTCAAGGTCTGCAAGTTTGATAATTACAGTTCCAGCCGAATATGATCCGGCATTGGAAACTACCATTTCGCCCTCTTCTACCGGTTTTTGAATAATCGTTCCCGAAGCTCCAGAAACAATTTTGGAAACATTATTTTCTGTCTCAATTTCTTTGATAAGTTCGTATTGATTTAAGGCAGATTGATATGCCAATTGTGCTCGTTTTTGTTCATCAGAAACATCATCGAATCCATTTTGGGAAATATAATTTTTTTCAAATAATTTCTGTTTTTCGATAAAATCTTCTTCCGCATTTTCCAACCTTATTTGTGCTAATTCTAAATTTGTTTTGAGTCTGGCAATCGTTTCTGCTTGACTGTAATCTGGTTCAATTTCTGCTATAATATCACTAGAATTTACATAGTCTCCCTCTTCAAAAAAGAATTTAACTATTTTTCCACTAATTTTAGATTTTATTTCAATCTCTTTAATTGGTCTGATTTCACCTGTTTCTTCCAGTTTCACCACGATTGTTCCATTTTCCACAACATGAGATTTCACCTCTCTGTTTCCAGCAAAATCTAATCTCTTTTTTGGTTTGAGAATCATTATCACAACAATTATTGCAATGATAATTCCCAAAATTATAAAAAACTTTTTCATCATCTCTCCTATTTTATTATTAAATAAACTATCATATTTCCAAATCCAATCAGAAAATGAAACGCCAGCACAATCATCATTAAGTAACGATAAATGTATCTATTAAAATATCCTTCAATTGTTTCTACATCCAGTTTTACATCAATCAAATCAACATATTTTTTAATGTGATATCGATTCATCAAGTAGGGAACGAAGTTACGAAAAAACTGTTTCACAATTTCATAAACAATGGTAGAAAGGAAATATCGGATATTCTCACTAATTTTTTTTGGCAAAAATTTGAAATCTGAAATCGGTTTTAGTTTGTCATAAACAGCTTTGAACGCCTTTGTTTCCCATTTTGAAATGCGGGTATTTTTATCTTCATTTTTGGTATCTGCAATATATTCACGCAAGATTGCGTATAATTTATCAATTAATAATTTTTTCTTTCTGTAAACAAATCCAGGAGTTAACGAAATTTTCTTTCCAAACATAACTTTTTTTTTTTGTGGTAAAAACAGAAATGCTTTCAAAGTAAAAACGAATAAATAACCAAAAAATAAATTGGCAATAATGAAAATTAGTGATTTCAAAAAAATCATACTTTACCCTCTTTAAACAATTGCACAAAATACCCAAACGAACGGTCGTAAGTTTTTTCAGCATCTTTTGGGAAATAACAAGCTGGAAGCTGTTTCATCGAACGATGATAACGAATGCATTCGCAACAAATTCCTTTTTTTTCACAGGAATAAGTACAATTACAATCTATTAAATTTTTCTCTTTATTTTCACAATCCATAAAAATCCTCCATGAGATAGAGACATTTTTTTTCACAATTTATTTTGTCAATTATTAAACTGATAATCATTTTTTATTATACCGAAGTTAAGTCTGCATAATTTTCTCGAAGCCATTCTAAAGTGTATTTCATATCAGACGGAATTGGTGCTATAACCTTAATTTCTTTTTTTGTGATTGGATGAATAAATCGCAATTTATAGGCGTGCAGAGCCTGTCTTTTGAGATGATTTGCCAAAAGATGTTTCAGCTTTTTGTGATAATGATTGGGTAACATATTCAAAGTTCTTTTGAGAGTAGAGTAGGTTTCATCGCCCAAAATTGGACAATTTATATGAGAAAAATGAACGCGAATTTGATGAGTACGACCAGTTTCCAATTCAATTTCCACATAAGAATAGATATCAAAATATTCCAAAATTTTGTAATGCGTAATCGCCCTTTTCCCCGATTCTGAAACAGTCATTTTTATTCTATTAATTTTACTACGCTCGATGAATGTATCAATTGTTCCAGAATTTTCTTTTGGCTCACTTACCACAATTGCATGATAAATTTTCTCTATTTTTCTCTCTTGAAACATTTTGGAAAGTAAGGAGTGAGTTCTATCATCTTTTGCCACAATTAAAGCTCCGCTGGTATCCAAATCCAAACGATGGACAATTCCGGGACGAAGAGCATGATTTCCCAAAGATAATTTTCCATTTAATTTATACATCAAAGCATTTACCAAAGTTTCTTGCGGATGTCCGGGAGCTGGATGCACAGCCATATTTATCGGTTTATTCACAACAACAAGATACTCATCTTCATAAAGAAATTCCAAAGGAATATTTTGCGGAATTACTTCTACTTTTTTAGGTTTTGGAATTTGAATTATAATAACATCATCCATTTCCAATTGATAATTATTCTTAATATTTTTGTCATTAACGGTTATGTCTCCCGAATTAATTAATTTTTTTATGTGAGTGCGAGAGTAGAGCTGGTCAATTTTTTGGTAAGCTAAATATTTATCAATTCGCTGTTTAGAATTTTCTTTATAGATAATTTTCAATTGCTCTCTTCCTTATTTTCGTCAGAACTATTTTGCTTTTTCTTCGGTAAATTTGTAAGTGCAATTATCGCTCCGGTGGTGATACCATCCGAATCTCTAATGATACCACTATCCAAAATAAGATGTCGCTTTATGGTTGGAATAAAAAACTGTTGAGATTTTTGTTTAGTCTGATTTTTGATTACATTTACAGTATATTTTTTCAAACTATTTTCAATATCGGGTGAGAATAGATTTTCCACTAAATTAGATTTTTCTTGAATATTGGGAAAAACATCAATCACATTATCGTTAATATAGATGATTTTTCCAGTAATATCCAAAATGATAAATCCATCTTCAGACAGCTTCAAAATAGTGTTTATGCGATTGTGATGTTCGATGACTTTACTTTTTTTCAACTTATCAAATTTATGAATAGATCTCAGCATATTTTTGATAGTTACAATTAAATCATAAAAATTTTTATCCATCGTCTTTTTGTAACTGACTAAATCGATATCAATCGTGTATAAACCTTTATTGATATCTTTGAGCAGATTTTCCACTTCCAAAAAAGCTTTTTTCAAAAATACTGGAATATAAAAAACCAGAATTATTGCCAAAACAAATTGAATAAAAATAGTAATTAATATCGTATTTTGTATCTTCATTTGAATTGTGTTAATATCAGAATTCTGGGCGACAATGTTCAAAATTAGTGATACCTGAATTATGGAAACAAGTAACAAAAACACTATCAGCACGCGAATTTTTGCGATATAAGTAAGTTTCATTTCACTCCTCCTCAACCGTCTCTTTTATCAGCTCATCAATTTTCGCTTTCGGTCCAATCAAAACTAATTTATCATCTTCGTGAATCACATCATTTGCACCCGGCATTTCGTTAATTTTTTCCTCAACCTCATTCGCACCTTCTTCAGTTACATTTTGTTGGAAATATTTTATAGCGATAATATTTATTCCTCTTTTGCTGGGAAGTGCAATTTCTTGTAAAGTTTTTCCAATCCAGAGTTCAGGAACGATGATTTCCACAATGCTGTGTCCGGACGAAATATCGATATATTCCATAACACTTCTTGAGATTAATTTATTTGCCAATTGAATTCCAATTTGTTCTTCTGGAAAAATGATGTTTTGAATTCCAAGCAGTTCCAAAATTCTGCTGTGAACTTTGCTATCCACTTTCGCATAAATATTGCTCATTCCCAGTTTTTTTAGAATCACGGTTGTTAGCACACTTACCTCGATGTTATTACCAATTGCCAAAATCACCGCATCAACATCTTGAATTCTATTTGCCTTTAATGCTTTTTCGTCGGTGCTGTTTAGCTTTATTGCCACTGATACTGCTCCACTAATTTCATCAACCAATTTTTGGTCAGCATCAATAGCAATTACTTCTGCACCTTTTTCATAAAGTGCGGTAGCTACATTCATTCCAAATTTTCCTAAACCGATTACTGCAAATTTTGCCATAGTTTTCTCCTATTTTTTTTAACCACGAATAAACACCAATTTACGCGAATTAATTTTTGCTAACTATAAAGATGCGAAACGAATATTTTTTTGAAACGCTTCTTCATCTATCCAATACTAATTTTTTCTTCCACAAATTTGAAAGTGGACTTCTCTTTTTTTGCAGCGATGGCGTAAATTAAAGTGAGCGGTCCAACTCTACCAAAAAACATTAACAAAATAATAATTGATTTTCCGTAATTGCTTAGAAGTGTTGTTATACCGCCTGAAAGTCCCACAGTTGCAAACGCAGAAACTGCTTCAAAAATAATTTTTTCAAATGAAAATGGTTCAATCATCAAAAGGATAAAAATCATCGTCGCTACAAATGTAATGGAAATCGCTATCAATGCCATCACCCGCCGAATAATTTCATCAGAAACTCTCCGTTTGAAAATATTCACATCGTGGCTACCTCTAAACATTGCCAAAACAGAACCGATAACAACGATTAGTGCTGTTGTTTTGATGCCACCTCCAGTTGAACCCGGAGATGCTCCGATGAACATCAGTATAACTGAAAGCAAAACAGAACCTCTACTCAAATTACCGTTATCAATTGTGTTAAATCCTGCTGTTCTGGTGGTTACAGATTGAAAATATGATGAGTAAATTCTTTCCAAAAAGCTGAAATTCTTCATCTCTGCATTGAATTCAGAAATATAAAAACCAATCGTCCCCAAAATTATCAGGATTACGGTTGTGAATAAAACAATTTTTGAATGGAGTGAAAGCCTGTTTAACGATCTTTTTTTTCTTAAAATATTTCTAATATCAGCCATTACCGGAAAACCTATTCCGCCAATAATTATTAAAGTTGTAACCACAAAATTAATATTATAATTCATTCTAAACATCATCAGATTATTTTCGTACAAACAAAATCCCGCATTACAAAAGGCAGAAATGGAGTGGAATAGAGAATAGTAAATCGCTTTGGCGGGATGATATAATCCGCTTCCAAAAGTGAAATACAATTGCAAAGCTCCCAAAATCTCAAAAATAAAAGTTATGATTACAACATTTTTTATCAGGCTAAACATATCAACTTTTGTAGATTCGCCCACCACATTTTGAATAATGCTTTCATTTTTTAGAGATAATTTTTGTCCCAACATTATCGCAAAAGCTGAGGAAATCGTCATAATTCCCAAGCCACCAATTTGGATTAAAAACAGGATAATCGACTGACCAAACAAAGTAAAATGGGTTCCAGTATCATAAATGATTAATCCTGTTACGCAAGTTGCCGAAGTGGCTGTGAAAAATGCCCCCAAAAGTGAAGTATTTTTTCCGTTTACAGTTGCACCCGGAAGCATCAGCAAAAGAGCACCAAAAAAGATAGTGAGCATAAATGTGAAAATAACCAATAATGCCGAATTATCAGAAAATTTTTCGTTGAATTTTCCATAATTTGATCCCAACGATAATTTTTTGATTAGATAAAATGTTTGCCTTCCCAAAAGATAAAATTGAAATATTCGTCCAGAATTTTCCACTGTCAAGCTCAATACAATAATCATAAAATCAATGGCTATCGTTTTGAATTGTAAAAACTTAGGATCGTAGATAATTTGAAAAACAAGATATAATATCAAAATCAATACCGAAAATTTTGTATATATTTCATTTTGAAAAAGAGAGAGTTGAAAACTCGGTAAAAACAGAATGAATATATTTAAGACTGCAAAAATATCCAGAAGAAGATAAAAAAATCTCCCAAATTTGTAAGATATTGATTTTATTTTATTATTATTTTCTGACATCTTCGGTAAAATGAAATTTACTGTTTAATTTTTTCTACAATCTCGGCAAAGATCTCGTCTGGTTTACGAGAAGCATCAATTTTTACGAGCAAATTTTTGGTATCAAATAACTCGATAACTTCATTAGTTTCATTATGAAATTTCTCGATTCTTTTTTTGATAGCTTCTGGCTGGTCGTCATTTCGCGTAATAACATCTCCCCCACATTTATCGCAGATTCCTTCACTTTTTGGATTTTTATAAAGCACATTGTAATCTTGTTTACATTTAGAACAAATTCTGCGCGAAGTAGTTCTTTCTAATGCCAATTCATCCGAAATATCAAGCTGAATAACACTATCAATTTGGAAGCGTTCCAGCAAAAATTCTGCCTGTTTAATATTTCTGGGAAATCCATCTAAAATAAATTTTCCATTTTGCTTTTTTAGAGCGTCTTCCACGATTGCAAAAACATATTTATCAGGAACTAATTCGCCCTTTTCTATGAACTCTTTGGTGATTAATCCGAGCTTAGTTTTTTGGGCTATGTTCTCTCTGAAAAGACCACCGGTTGTAATTTGTTGCCAGCCATATTTTTCCGTTAATAAAGTAGCTTGAGTTCCTTTACCACTCCCCTGAATTCCGATTAAAATTAGATTCATTTCATCTCCCTTAATTATGTAATAAATTTTGTTGCGAAACTATTAACATTCATTTTAACGTCAAGTTTTTAGATTAAATCTTCAAAAAAATTCTGATGAAAAATAGAGTGAAAAAAATATTAAAAATAAATAATTTGACCGTTTAACCAATTTTAAGAAATTTACAATTATGAAGAAAATTGTAATTACTGGAGCAAATGGATTTATCGGAAGTAGCTTAGCAAAAAAGCTGATGGCAAAAAACTTTGATGTTATCTGTCTTGTTCGCGAAGGTGCAGATACAACGCTTTTACCACAATATGCGAACATTATATTTGTTAATTATTCAGATTCAAAATTATTGCGTAAAATATTTTCCAAAAATGAAATTCTTATCCACACTGCCGCGATGACAAAAGCAAAAAACTGGCAACAAATCTACAAGGCAAATGTGGAATTGACCCAAAATTTAATTGAATATTTTAATCAAACAAAATCGATGAAACAACTTATTTTTTTGAGCAGTCAAGCCGTTTCTGGACCAGCAATTAACAAAACTTCACCCAAAAAAGAGAGTGATGAAAATAATCCACTCACAATTTACGGAAAAAGCAAATTGGAAGCAGAGAAAATAATTTTTCAAAACTGTAAAAATTGGACAATTTTACGCCCCGTTTCTGTTTTTGGTCCCGGCGATAAAGATTTTTTGCAATTATTTAAATTAATAAAAAAAAACATCTCGATTCAAATTGGAAGGAAAAATAAATTTTTTAATTTGATTTACATCAATGATTTAGTCGAAATAATAATTCGTTGCATCGATAACAAAAAAACATTCAATGAAATTATTTTTGCCACAAATTCAAAAATTATTTCTCAAATTGAATTTTCGCAAATGTTCAGCAAATCTCTAAATAAAAAGATTCTTAAACTAACTATTCCCATCTATATTTTAAAAATGATTGCCAAATTCAACGAGCTATTTTTCAAAGCAAAAACCCCACTTCTAAACAAAGAAAAAATCAAAGAACTCGAACAACAATATTGGCTTGTTGAAGGCAAGAAAGCAGAAAAACTTCTTGCCTATAAATCTGCTGATAATTTTCTGAAACAGGTAAAAAAAACTTATGATTGGTATTTGAAAAAAGGTTGGCTATGAAATATTTTTTGTTGTTTTGCCTGATTAGTATTAATATATTTTTATTTGCTCAAGATGCTTTTGAATCAAGAGATTCGCTTCATATTTTGCAAGATGAAAAACTGATTTTTTCTGATAATTTGCAAAAAATCACCGAAGAAGATTCAAGCAAATATAACATCGCAGAATTGCACACCAGTCTCAATAAATATTTCAAAAATATCGAGACAAAAAAAACATTTATTCCACCCATGATTCACAATGAAAATTTTCATTTTCAAGCTCCATTTAAATTGCCTTACCATTTCAGCAAAAACGGTTTTACCGTTATTCCTCACAAAATTTCAAATTTGCAAATTTATCAAAATTATTCTTTTGCTCATAAAGTTACCCAAAAAGGAGACATAATCTTCTTTGAAAAAGATAATTATGATCTTCCAATTCCGCTCACAAACAGTTTTTTGGGACTTGGTGCAAATAATATGAATCATGCTGGAATAGATTTTCGCAAAGGAGATATTTGGGGACAAGAAAATTTAAATCTACAATTTAGTTTTTTGGGTCAAGATGGAAAATGGTTAGGAATCGATGAAAATTCAAAAATATTTGATTTGCATCTGCACTATTCTTCCAAGTTTGGAACATTTCATTTTTTCAATTCGACGATTGATCAACGCATCTCTTCCAGCAAATTGTACAACTCTCCAGAACTAGCGGAAGTAAATAATTTACGCGAATATGTTTTTGATAATGCCGTGCTTTGGGAAAATGATATTTTGAATTTGGGATGGCGGTATGAAAAGAGCGAAATCGATAGTTGCGAACGAAAATTAGCAGAATTTCTCATCAAAAAAGAGTTGTTTTTTAACAATCATAATTTTGTGGGTTCTTTTGAATATTTCACGACTTCGGATTCCAATTTTTACTATTTGAATTTTGCTCATTCATCGAATTATCATTTTTTAGAACTTACTAATAATAGCTATTTTCGAGACAAATCTAATTATTTAATTTTTTCTAAATTATCTGGAAATATTTTCTCAAATTTCTGTTTACACTCTGGTTTTACGGAGTTGAAAAATCGCTCCTTTTATCAAAAATATTGGAGTGAAGGAGTTTCCTACAAAAGTAACTTCTGTGATATTGAAATGCAAATTGGCATAAATGAAAATTTCCACTTTTGGGAATTTAAAAATCGCAATAAAATTCAGTTAAATTCAATTGAAATAAATTTGGCAAACTATTTTTTGATGGACGAAAATGGTGTGAAAACTTTGCAATATGCAAATCATATTTCGTTACCAAAATATCAAACAAAAACTTCACTCGAATTTATCTATTTTTTACATCATAATAATTCTATAAAATTTGTTTTGGAACATAATTATCTATCAAAACATAAGTTTACACAAAATATGTCTGACGAGACAATTGAAGGCAATTCATCTCAACTTGATGCACAGCTTGAATTGCAAATTACCAAACAATTTACAATTGGATTAGCAATGATGAATTTAACAAATACGAGCTATCTTTTTAGTTATCCAACTGCCAAAAATAATTTAGAAACGCATTTTAATCTTTATGTGAATTGGATTTTTCTAAACTAATAAAAATATTTGTAACCGATGAAAATAATTGAGGTTAATAATCATAAATACTACCATCAATAAATTCTCGTAATATCGAATTGGAAGGCACTAAAACATCTGGAATATTATAAAAATAATCAAGAATTTCCAATAATCTTTGTGCTTCTAAATAATTATTCGAATATTCTGAAATATTTTTTAGTAGAGGCATTAAATATTTTTTGAGCACACAAAGTTCATAAGTTAGACTACTATTAAATATGTAATCAGCATTTTCTTGAAACGGGAAAATATTTTTATTTTCTCCCTCGCGAACAGAATGCCACATTTCGAAGGTCATTTCTGGAGAATGTCCTCTATATTTATGGTCGCGAACTATTCTGCGATACAATCTAGAATCTGTCGTTGGAATTCTGTTGTGAGCATCAATGTTTAGATTATTAAGGGAGCTAACATATATTTTTAATTTCTGATTGAATGGAATTGCTTCGGTGAGCTTGTCATTAAGCCCGTGAATTCCCTCCATAATGATAATTTCATTATCTTTTAAAATAATTTTTTTGTTACTTTTTTCTCGTTTTCCGAGAACAAAATTATATTTTGGCGGCTCAATTTCTTTTCCATTCATAAGATTATTTAAATCGCTATTTAGAAGTTCCAAATCAAGAGCATGTATTGATTCATAATCAAATTCTCCATTTGGTTTTTTGGGCGTTAAATCACGAGGAAGAAAATAGTCATCCATACCAATAATTTTTGGAGACAATTCATTAACTTGCAGTTGAACTGACAATCTTCGAGAAAAGGTTGTTTTTCCCGAAGAAGATGGACCAGAAATCAAGATTAATCTTACATCTTTTTTTTGTAATATTTTCTGTGCAAAATTTACAATTTTTTTCTCGTGAAGTGCCTCTTCAATTTGAATAAGATTCTTAACTTTAAAATCTTTTACCGCCTTATTTAGAGAATCAACATTGTGCAAATCAAGTATATTTAACCATTTATCGTGTTCCTGATGTGTAGAAAATAATTTATAAGGAATTGCTGTGTTGGAAGATAATTTCAGAGTTTTTTTATCGGGAAATCTAAGAATAAAACCCGGAGAATGATAACTTATTTCAAACGCTTTCACGATAGCAGTATTGAAGGCAACTTGCCCGATAATATAATCATAATAATCTTCACATTTGTAAAAAATTACATCTTTGTAACTGATGTTCCTTTTGATATCTTTTCGTCTTATTTTTTCTACTAAATCAAAAGCTTCATTTCTATCTAAAATTACTTTTTTGATTTCCATCTCTTCAGAAACGATATTTTGAAATTCTTCACTAAGTTTCACAATATCTTTCTGGGAAAAGGTATAATCAATTATTTCAGAATATAATCCATCACCAATTGAATGCTCAATTACCAATTCATCATTGGGAAATACTTTATGGAACGCTTTGCAAAGTATAAAGATAGCTGTGTTTTTGTAAATGCGAATGCCAGCTTCAGAATTGAGTGTAATTATATCAATTTTACTATCAGCACTCAATAAATCATGCATTGCTAAATATCCCTTTAGAGTTCTGCAAGCAACTACATTTTTGGGTTGTATATCGGCAATTAAGTTATTAACTTTTATCTCGTTAGCGTAACGGACAGTTCTATAATATTCAGAATTTATTTTAATCTCTATTTCTATCATTATTCTCTCCTCAAATATTGTGTGGAAAATTTGTAACACTATTTATTTCGTCAAGGTTAACTATTTTAGTTTTTACAATTCAAATAGAATTTTTTGTGAAATCAATCTGACAAATGAAGTAAAAAAATAGAAATCATTTGACACGCAAAGAAAGATTATTTCTTTTGGTGGTGATGGTGAAAATGATAATTG
>CAYQOZ010000036.1:0-14200 GCA_964419355.1 uncultured Candidatus Cloacimonadota bacterium
CATCGCCATTGTTGTAAAGCTCCACATAACGAGCGCCAGATGCGTTATTTGGATCAGCCAATTCGGTGATAAAAACATCTGCTGTTAAGAATTGTACTAATCCGACGAGAATTAAGAGAATTGTTACTTTTTTCATAAATTACTCCTTTTTTTAAAATTGTTTTCAATCAAAAAATGAATCAATAATAATTGCGATATTAACATTAAATTATCCAAAATTGCGATAGTAATATTAAAATAACCAAACTTTCTTTTTGCTTCCTCACCATTTAATCTCCACAAATTCATCTTTAAAATATAAAAATTTTCAGAAAAACAATTCGTATTTACGACACTATCTTGTCAAATCTTTTTTTGAAGTGAAAATTGTGAAAGTTATGAAGTCTTATTGTCAGTGCAAATGATAGAATCTTTTTTTATATTTTGTCTATTTCATAATAGATTATAGATGAGATATAAATTTTGATGATGTATTTTTTCAATTATTTAAAAATTTCAATAATTAAATATCTGGACAGAAAAAGCCCTATTTTATGTCTGACCACTATAAAATGTTGTCGGGGAGAAGATAATGGAAAAAGATGTAAAATTAGAAGAGAAGGAAATTGAAATGGTTTCCGAAAAAACAGAACAAATTGAAACAATTGAGAAAGAAGAAGTAACGGAAATAGTTTCTGAAGAAACAGAGAAAATTGAGACTACAAAAAAAGAAGAGGCAAAAGAAACTTCCGAAATAGTTGAAGAAAAAACAGAGAAACATAGTAGTTCTGAATTTGAAAAAATGCTTGAAGATTCATTGTTAAATTTCAAGAATATTGAAGTTGGTGATCAAGTGAAAGGTGAAGTTATCAACATTACAGATTCATATATTTTTGTTACGCTGGGTGGCAAGCACGACGCTTTTGCTGAGAAACAGGATTATATCAATAAAAATGGAAAATTATCTTGTAAAATTGGGGATATGCTTCAAGGTTATGTGGTCAAAAAAAACGAAACAGAAATAATTATTGCCAAAAGCTTAATTACTGTAAATCTGAATTTATTACACGAAGCTTATGAAGAAAAAATTCCAGTAAAAGGGAAAGTTCAGTCAATCACAAAAGGTGGATATCTTATTAGTATATCTGGAGTTAGAGCGTTTTGTCCAATTTCTCACATTGACCTTAAAATTGTAACAGAACCCAAACAATTTATCAATAAAACTTTTGATTTTGTAATTATAGATTTCAAAGATAAAGGAAAAAATATTGTTGTTTCTCGCAAAGTTATTTTGAAAGAAGCACAAACACAAAAAGCGAAAGAGTTTTTGAAAAATATCGAGATTGGTTCTATCGTTAAAGGAAAAGTTATACGTCTTACAAATTTTGGTGCTTTTATCGATTTAGGTGGAATTGAAGGGCTTTTGCATATTTCACAATTTTCGTGGGAACACATCGAATCACCTTCCGAAATTGTAAATCTTGGTGATGAAATAGAAACAAAAGTAATCAAAATTAAGCGTGGAAAAATATCATTAAGCATGAAAGCATTGCAGGAAAATCCGCTTGATAAAGCTTTGAAAGAATTGAAATCGGGTGATACTGTGAAGTGCAAAGTTCTCAGGAATCTTCCATTTGGATCTTTTGTCCAAATAAAGAACGGAGTAGAAGCCTTGATTCCAATTTCAGAAATGGCTTATGGAAGAAAAATTGCTACTCCATCCGAAGTTTTGAAAGAGGGTGATTTTGTAGAAGCTCAAATTTTGAAAATTAATGAAGAAGAGAGACAAATTTCGCTATCATTAAAACGCATGCATCCAAATCCTTGGGATACAATTTCTGAAGAGATTGCTGTAGATGATGTGGTTACTGGCAAGATTGAAAATGTAGTAAAGTTTGGCGCATTTATCCATATTATTGATGGAGTAACTGGGCTTCTTCCAGCATCAAAATTGAAGCTTGCTCAATTGGATTTGAACAAAAATAATGTTGGTGAAGAGATAAAAGTGAGAGTAACAAAAATTGACACAACTGCTCGTAGAATTTCATTAGAACCAACCGATATGCCTGAAACACCAAAAGTTGAAGAAAAAAGTAAGAAAGTAAAAACTCAAAAAAGTGAAAGTGAGATTATCCAAGAAGATAATCCTTTTAGCCATTTATAGAATAAACTGTTGATTATTTAAAAAGCCTGCTATAGCAGGCTTTTTTTGTATTTATTTTTGTCGTTGTTAATTTTACATCTCAAATTTTACATCGAGATTACGCACAGCTAATGTGTCGTCAACCCTTTTTACCGGAGTAGTTGAAGGTGCATTTTTCAACAATTTCGGATTTTTTTTACACTCATTTGCAATCTCAATCATCGCCTCAATAAATTCATCCAAAGTCTCTTTGCTTTCGGTTTCAGTTGGCTCAATCATTATTGCTTCTGCTACAATTAGTGGGAAGTAAACGGTAGGTGCGTGAAAACCTTTATCCAAAATTCGTTTGGCAATGTCGAGAGTTTTGATACCGTATTTTTCCTTTTGCCGAGAGCCACTTGCCACAAATTCGTGCATACAATATTGATTTTTGAAAGGGATATCGTAGAAATTTTCCAATTTTTTTTGAAGATAATTTGCATTGATAATCGCATTTTCTGAAACACGACGAAGCCCTTTTTCACCTAAAGTTTTTATGTAAATATAAGCTTTTACATTAACCAAAAAATTTCCATAAAAAGAGTGAACTTTTTTAATTGAAGTTCTCTCATTTTCGTAATCAAAAAAATATCTATCCTCTTTTTTATTAATATTTGGAACTGGTAAAAATTTCACCAAATCTTCTCGAATTCCAATCGGACCCGAACCGGGACCACCGCCACCGTGTGGAGTTGCAAAGGTTTTGTGCAAATTAAAATGCATAATATCAAAACCAATTTTACCGGGTCTCACGATTCCCAAAATTGCATTTAAATTTGCTCCATCCATATACATCAATCCATCTACGCTGTGAATAATTTCAGCAATTTTTTCGACTTGCGTTTCAAATAATCCGAGTGTATTGGGATTTGTAAGCATAAATCCAGCGGTATTTTCATCAACATGATTGCGTAAATCGTCAATATCAATTAAGCCTTTTTTATTGGATTTTATCTCAACCACTTCATAGCCGGCTAAAATTACACTAGCAGGATTTGTGCCGTGAGCTGAATCTGGTAAAATTATCTTCTTTTTGTGTGAATTTCCTTTGGCGTCGTGGTAGGTTTTCATGATTTTGAGTCCGGTAAATTCTCCGTGAGCTCCGGCAACAGGTTGCAAAGTAACGCCTGCAAAACCGGAAAGTTCCGCCAGATCATTTTGCAATTCATACATAATTTCCAAAGCACCTTGCACAGAATTTTCATTTTGATAAGGATGCAAATTATTGAACTTATGATTACGCACCAAAGTTTCATTCATTTTAGGATTGTATTTCATTGTGCACGAGCCGAGAGGATAAAATCCTTTTTCAACGCAATGATTCATTTGTGAAAGTTCAAAAAAATGACGCATTACATCAAGTTCACTCACTTCTGGCAATTCAGCAACTTCATTTCGCAAAAATTTATTTGGAATTTTTATTACATTCTCAATATCATTTTTTGGAAGTGTGTAGCCCTTTCTGTCTTTGCTACTTTTTTCAAATATAGTTTTAGCCATTTGCAACCTCCCGCAAAGCTTTTGTAAAATTGTCCAAATCGCATTTTCTCTTTTTCTCGGTAACTGCAATCAGCAAATTGTTCTCCATTCCGAATCTTTTCAAATCAATTCCGGGAAAGATATTTTTCTTTTCCAATTTGGAAATTTCATCATTTTTGAAGGGAGTATTTATCACAAATTCCTTAAAAAAAGGAGTCGGAAAAGCCAAAGAAAAACCGTTTAATTTGGAAATTTCTTCAGCAAGATAATGAGCTTTTGTGGTAGATTGAATAGCAACTTCTTTGAGTCCTTGTTTGCCTAACAAACACATATAAACTGTGGCATTCAAATTGCAAAGTGCCTGATTTGAACAAATATTAGAAGTAGCTTTTGCCCTGCGAATATGCTGTTCGCGTGCTTGTAAAGTGAGGGTATAAGAACGCTTTCCTTCAGCGTCAAGTGTAGCTCCCACGATTCTGCCCGGCATCGTTCTTGCCAGCTTCTCCCTCGTTGCCAAAAAGCCTAAAAGTGGTCCACCAAAATTCATAGCATTGCCAAGTGCTTGTCCTTCTCCGACCACTATATCAGCATTATATTCAGCGGGAGAGTTTAAAATTGCGAGTGAAATGGGGTCAACAGCTACGATGAAAAGTGCTTTTTTAACAGAATGAGCAATTTTTTCAATCGTAAATGCATCTTCAATATTTCCAAAAAAGTTGGGAGTTTGCAGAAGCACGCATCCGGTTTCATCATCGATTTTTTCTTCCAATTTTTTCAAATCAATTTGCCCATTATTTTGAGGAATTATTTCGAGTTCTATTCCAACTCCTTCAGTATAAGAGCGGATTACTTCAAGGTAAGCAGGATTTACAGAACCAGCAATAATGGCTCTGTATTTTTTTGTTTTTCGCGTTGTCATCAAGATTGCTTCCGCACAAGCGGACGCACCATCATACATTCCAGCGTTGGAAATATCCATTCCAGTAAGCTCACAAATCATCGTTTGATATTCATAAATGTATTGCAAAGTTCCTTGACTAACTTCTGCTTGATACGGCGTGTAGGCAGAGTGAAATTCGGGACGCAGAGCGATATGGTCAACAGCCGCTGGAATAAAATGATCATAAATTCCACCACCCAAAAATGAATTTGCATTTGTCGTATTTTTTTCTGCAAGTTCAGAAATTTTAGCTGTAATTTCTAATTCTGAATGTGCTTTTTCTAATTTTTCAAGATTTGCAGGTCGAAATTTTTTGGGGATATTAATGAGAAGCTCATCAAAATTTCTTACACCAATTTCAGATAACATTTTATCCCTTTCAAAATCTGTATTGGAAATATATGGCATAAATTTTCTCCTATTTTTTTATTTTTTAAAATGATTTTACACAATTAGATAAAATCCATTTATTTCATCGAAGTGCAAAATTTATTTCAAAAGTTAAATGTCAAATGAAAAGCAAATACATTTTCTCATAAAGGCAATACTTGACATTAAAAATAGGAACAAAAAAATGCCAGCTATGAAAATTTCAGAGCAACCGAAAGTTATAATATTCTTTTTGATAATCGCTTTTGCGAGTTTAATCATTCTGAATATGCACAGTTTGGAAGAGATCACTCTCTTCGCCGCAGATTCTGCATTGGTAGATTCTTCTAAAGTTGAACTCAATTCCTTTATAATTGATTCACTCTCTTATTCGGGCGACAGCATTCACTATTCCATTGAAAATGAGTATATCAAATTGAGTGGGAATTCTACCGTAAAATATCATAATTCCAAATTAAATGCTGATTCAATCGTCATTGATATGAAGGAAAAACAAGCTTTTGCAAGCGGAAAAGCGTTCATGAAAGATGCTGACCAAAATATGCTGGGAGATAATATCTCTTATGATTTAGATTCCGAATGGGGAATGGTAGCTACCGGTTGTAGCGAGTTTGATAAAGGTTTTTATTATGGTGATGAAATTAGAAAAATAGATGAAGAAATTTTCGATGTAGATAATGGACTTTTTACCACTTGTGATGCCTATCATCCGCATTTCAATATAAAATCAAAAAAACTACGATTATACAAAAATGACAAAATAGTGGCTAAACCGATTGTGTTTTATGTTAACCATTTTCCGATTATGATGTTTCCATTTGGAACTTTCACCATTAAGCGTGGTAGGCAATCTGGAATTTTGGTTCCTTCTCCGGGTTGGAATAAAACGAATGGAAAATATATCGAAAATATTGCCTATTATTTTGCTTACAGAGATTATGCCGATGTAATATTGGCTTACGATTATATGGAAAAAACAGGTTGGGAATTGAACTTAACTTCAAATTATATCAAGCGTTACAAATTTGATGGAAAATTTAAAGCGACTCTTCAAAAAACAAAAGAAGAAACATCGGATAAAGCAAAATACGAATGGGAAATTGATGGCAAACATCATCAAGATTTTGGTAATGAAAGCACATTTGATGCAAATCTAAATTTTGTGAGTAGCAAAAATGTTTGGTCTGGAAGCGATATCTTGGATGAACGGCTGAAAGAAAAAATAACATCCACAATGTCATATAAAATGCCTGATATTAAAATTTATTCAAAATACAATGATGATTTAGAAAACGAAAATAGAGATGTTACATTCTCTGCAACAAAATATTCATTTTTAAATAGTTCGTTGCAATTTTCTATGAAATATGACGAAAATTATGGTAAAGAAAATAGTGATTATGGTAATAAAAATATCACTTTTCCATCTTTGAGTTATTCACTCTCTTCGCCAGTTTATGAATTATTTTTGGATGAAGATGCAAAAATTTCTGAAGAAAGTTGGTGGAAAAATATCTCTTTTTCATATCGTATGAAAGCGATTCACGAAGGTAAAATCGTAGATGCAGATGCAACAATTGCAGAAATTATTTACGAAGCAAAAGGGGATAGCATTCAGCATAATGCTGGCCTTAAAAATTCACTAAATTTAAGTTATTCCTATAAATATAAAGGTTGGCTAAATCTGTCTCAAACGATATCTTCAAATGCAACTGTATTCGATAAAGATACGCTAAATATTAAATTTGCACACGGATATGATTATTCGACAACATCAAAAATATCTTTTAATCTTTATGGTTTGCGTAAGTTTCCAAAATTTTATTTGCGTGCAATTCGACACATAATTTCACCTTCGATGAATTTTGTTTACAATCCAGATTTTTCTGTTCAAAATGGAAATTTTTATAACTTTGGCGGAATTGGCTTGAGCACTAACAATCGGCGTAAGAAAATTAGCTTTTCATTGGGCAATAAATGGCAAATAAAATTGGCAGAAACCAAAAATCAGAAAGAGCGAAAGATTAATGATTTTCTCACAATTACGACGACAGGATTTTCCTACGATTTTGAAGAAAATGGAAACGGTTTTAACGAAAATATTTTGCATTCAATTTGCTTAAATCCGAATGCGATAAAATATAAATTTATAGATATTTCGCTTGATCCAGCTGGTTCGATGAATCAAAAATTTTATGATATTTATGAAAATTTGGATTTTTCAATTGAAGATTGGAATTTTTCGATGACTTCCAAATTGAAGTTGTCTAACGATGCACATTATATAGATTATTTTCCGATTAGGCAAAATAATTTGATGTCTGATGAGTTTTTGCAAGCAGATTCTATCGATGCAAATGATGCTATAATCACAACTTTAGCGGAATTCGATGAATTAGAACGAGAAAAAAAAAATTGGTCTATTTCATTTTCTCACATTTATAAAACCAATAAATTACAGTATGAAAATAACGATTATACGAGCAATATCAGAACTTCTATCTCCGCGAAGATTACCAAAAATTGGTCAATATCCTATGAAAATTATATCGATTTGAAAGAGGACGAATTTGTCTCGCATAATTTCACGATAACTCGTAATTTGCATTGTTGGAAAATATTTTTCCGTTACACAAAGCAGCGTGATTACTGGAGTTATCGTTTACAACTTTTTAATATTGAACTTCCGGATGCGCTGAAATTTAGAACTTCCGACCATAAAAGATAATGAGATTAAATGAAAAGAAATAGAGCTATTTTTCTGGATAGAGATGGAACGATAAATTCTGATAAATACGGTTATATCAAAAAAAATGAGGATTTTATTTTATATCCGTTTGCAGATGAAGTAATCAAAAAATTCAATGAAATGGGATTTTATGTTTTTATAGTAACCAATCAAGCTGGAGTAGCTTACGGTTATTTTCAAATTGAGGATGTGGAAAAAATTCATCAAAAAATGATTTCCGATTTTAAAACGGCTAAAATTGATGAAATATTTTATTCACCGTATCACAAAAAAGGAAAAATAAAACCATATAATATTCATCATGAAGAGCGGAAACCCGGATTAGGAATGTTCAAAAAAGCAAAGAAAAATTTCGATTTTGATACAAAAAAATCGTTTATGATAGGTGATAGAAATTCCGATATTGAGTTTGGAAAAAATGCTGGTTTAACTACAATCTTGGTTTTGTCTGGCGATGGTGAAAATGACTTTCTACAAAAGAGAAATGAGTGGGAACAAAAACCAGATTTTGTTGTAAAAGACCTTACCGTTGCACTAAAATTGATTGAGAAATTGGAGAATAAGTGAAAATAATTTTTAACATAATTTTGAGTATGTTCATATTTTCTTGTGGCACAAATGTAGAACTGGAAACGAACGAAAATGTTCCAAAAAACATTATTTTGCAATGCAATTACACTCAAGATGTAACTGTAAATTGGGAGTATGAATACAATAACGCAATCGGCTTTTTGATAAACAGAAAACAAGCTGATGGTCAATATACAATCATAGATTCAGTTGCTGAAAATTCATTTAATTATGTTGATTTTGATTTAAATATTTCGGAAACATATTTTTTCAAAATAGCAGCCGTAACGAGTGAGGGTAGAACAGATTGGAGTAGTGAAAAGAGCATTTTTATAAAATCTGGATTTAAAAATTTGAATTTTGGCGAAGATGATTTTTTTGAAATTATAACTTGGAATATTGAGGAATTTCCAAAGGCAAATTCTGAAACAATAGATTTACTTGTTCAATTAATTCCGATTATTAATGCCGATGTTTACGCTTTGCAAGAAATTAAAAATTCAAATTATTTTTCAACTTTATTGCAAGAAATTAATGATATTGACACATTAAATACTTGGATGGGTTTTCGTGCTAATAGTGCGGCTTATGATATCAATCTTGCTTATATTTACAAATCTAACGAAATGACCCTTGAAACAGATATTTATGAAATTTATCAAAACGAATATTATTTTTTGCCACGCTCACCTTTGGTAATGGAAGTGGAGTGGAATGGAACAAAAATTACGATAATTAACAATCATTTGAAAGCATTTAGTGATGAAGAAAGTGAAGAGAGGCGACGACAAGGTTGTATTTTATTAGAAAATTATATTGTCCAAAATTTATCAAACGAAAATGTTGTTTTGCTTGGTGATTTGAACGATTCGTTGCTTGACAGTGAAATCAATAATGTTTTTAATCCGTTCTTAAATAATTCAAGCTTATATGAATTTGCTGATATATCAATTGCGAATGGTAATTCTTCAGAATGGTCACTTCCGCCATCAGCTCATTTTGATCACATTTTGATTACCAACGAATTATTCGATGAATTTGGAAGTGTAAATTCTGAAATTAGAACTTTGAAAATTGATGAATATTTGGATGATGGATTTAGTGAATACGATGATAATATTTCGAATCATCGTCCAGTTGGAATAAAATTAAATTTAGGAGAGTAAAAATGAAAAAAATATTATTGTGGTTGTTTTTTGCAACGATTTGTTTTGCTGAAGAATTACCCAAAAAAATTGATTACGAAAAATTAAATTTTGGAGAGAGTGAAACTTTAGAAATTATGACTTGGAATATTCAAAAATTTCCTAAAAGTAAATTTGCAGTTGATTATGCTACAAAAATAATTACAGCAATAGATGTTGATGTAATCGGCTTACAGGAAATTCAAAGCGATTCTGCTTTTGTTGCACTTTTACAAAAGCTCAACCAAGAATCCCCCAAAAATATTTGGAAAGGTTTTCGTGCCGACACCGACGAATGGGAGATGAATCTTGCCTATATTTACAAAGCGAATATAATTGATTTTGAGGGTGTTTATGAAATTTATGCGGATGACGATAAATATCATTCTCCATTTCCACGCAAACCTTTGGTGTTAGAATTTTCCTACGCAAATGAAGAAATTATTATCATAAATAACCATTTGAAAGCGAAGCCTGGCGAGAAAAATGAAAAACGTAGAATAGATGCTTGTGAAAAATTGTATGATTATGTTGAAGAAAATTTTTCGACGAAAAATGTCTGCATAATTGGTGATATGAACGATGAATTAATCGATGAAAATAATGTATTTGAAATATTTTTGAACGATGAAAATTATCTTTTTGCAGATTTTATAATTGCAGAAAATCAAGATGATGACTGGTCTTATCCATATTGGAAATATCGAGGGCATCTCGACCATATTCTAATCTCAAATGAACTTTTTGATGAATATAAAGCAGCAAAATCAGCTATTAAAGTTATCACGATTGACAAATTTATGGAAGGCAAAGGTGATTCTCGTTACAAATATATTACCGATCATCGCCCGGTTGTAGTAAAATTGAAATTTTAATTCTTGACTTTGTAATTGAAAAAATAATGTTAGAGACAGAAATTATAATTCAGGAGGAAGAATGAAAAAGTGTTTAATAATTGTAGTTTTTTGTTTGTTTGCAATTCAATTATTCTCCGTTGATTCAATTGCAGAAGTTTTGAAAGTAAAAGGAGAGGTTGTCCTTTCTCGTAATGATAACAATTATGATGTTGTGCAGGGAGATGATTTTTTTAATGGAGACCAGGTGGAAACCAAATTTGATGCTTTTGCCGCTATCCAATTTGTAGATGAAAGTTCGTTAGTTAAATTGTTTCCAAATACAATATTGAATATTAATACAAAGAAAAAAGATAATAAGATAGTAAAAATAAATATATTAGAAGTTGGGAAAATTTGGGCGAAAGTGAAAAAAGGTTCTGGTGCTTTCGAGATAGAAACGCCTACCTCAGTTGCTTCTGTAAAAGGAACAAATTTTCTAATAAGTCGAACCGAAGGAGGAATTACACAACTTTTTACTTTTGATGGTTCGGTGCAACTAACCAATAAATCTGACGGGCTTTCAACATTTGTAGATGCTGGTATGATGTGTGAAACTACTGGTACGGGTGATTTAGCTATCTCAAAAATTGATTATGATATGATTGATAAATCTGTGAACGATTTTATTAAAGAAGAAGTAATTCCTAAAAAAACTAAGATAAAAGAAGAACCCAAAAAATCACCAAAAACCCAAAAGCAGGAAGACGATTCATCCTCATCCAGTAATGTAACTCCCATAACTCATGAAAATCAAGAATCGGAAACGGAAATTGAATTTGAACAAGAATCTTCAAGTGATGATAGTCCGTTAGATATTGGGGCCGGCTTGGGATCTGTCTCAATTAATGATGAACTTTATACTCAAATTCGATTAATGCCAGAATTCACATTTGGTAAATTTGGTGCTGGATTAGATATTGAGCTCTTGATAGATAATGAAGGTGGAGTTCGTGAAGAAGATTGGGATGAATGGCAAGATTATATGAACAAAATTTACTATTTGCGTTATGGTCAGCGAGGTGATAAAATTTATGGTAGATTTGGTGGTTTTCCCAGCTATACTCTCGGTCATGGATTGATTATGAATGATTATTCAAATATGTTGAAATATCCAGAAATCAAACAATTAGGTTTGCAAATTGGTGGAAAAATACCATTTTACGGAATAGAAGCAGAACTATTTTCTTCTGACATTACTGAAAACGATATTTTAGCAGGTCAACTCTCTTTCCAACCTTTGCAAAAAACAAATATTCCTTTTTTGAAAAATATAAAACTTGGTCTTGTTGGTGCGGTTGATATGAATCAAAATGATGGTTTGTTGGATAGTGATAATGATGGTTATTGGGATTATTTTGATGATTATCCGCTTGATGAGAATTTCCATGATCAAGTTGATTATGAAAAAGATGAATTGATGAACACATATTTCGATATAACGGGGACACAAGATACCACGGCATTTAATCAATGGTTTGCTGAATCAGAAACAATTAATGGCAGTAGGAATGAAGCGATTAA
Organism: uncultured Candidatus Cloacimonadota bacterium; assembly: GCA_964419355.1. GTDB lineage: Bacteria > Cloacimonadota > Cloacimonadia > Cloacimonadales > TCS61 > TCS61. Next base: position 11,891 of record CAYQOZ010000036.1, read on the forward strand.
AGATTTTGACGAAAATGATATCGGTGTGTGGGGCTTAAATTACGAGCTTCCTCTATTATCTACTAAACTACTTTCACTTGCTCATTATGGTGAACTTGCCGAAATTAGGAAAAATCCTGATACGGAATTTTTTGAAAATTCTGGTTTTATTTTTCCTGGATTTTACGCAGAATTTTTAATCTTTAGAGCAAATTTAGAGTTTCGTCATTTCAATGAAGGATTTGCCCCAGCTTATTTTAACCAACTTTATGATCATCAGCGTGCGACGGTTGATTCTGCAAATATTGTTCTAAAGGAGAATACTTTAACTCCTGAAAATTATCCTGCCTCAAGTGGTTGGATGGGAAGTGTTACTTCAAATATTCTCAACATTGTTGAACTTTCAATAATCTATCAGGATATGTATGCAGACAGTGTAAATAACAAGGCTATTTCTGGCACTTTGTTTCTCAAAAAGAGTTTTATTCCAAAATTGAACAGTGCGGAAATCACCTATTCACAAAATCAGTTTGAGTGGGATAATTTTGCTTTCAAAGCACCTTCTGCTTTTATTGAAGGGAAAGTAAGTTATAATCTTTCTGCAAATAGTGTATTGATTGCGGCTTATCAACAGCGATATCTTGACTTGAATGGAGATGGTGAAATTTATGGTGATGGCGAAATAATAAGCACCACAAATATTGGGGTTGAATTCAAATTTTGAGTTTCATCGATGTTCATTGTCACCTAACCGAAACGCGAATTTTTGATAATTTGGAAGCGGAAATTATTTCTGCTAGAAAGAGTGGAATTACTGGTTTCATCTCGTCAGCTCTTTGTAAAAAAGAGTTTGAAATGATTGGAAGTTTAGCGTTTTCGCAATTTGAAAATTGTGTAAAATGGAGTGCTGGAATTCATCCAATTTATGATAAAAAAGAGATAGATGATTTTGACGATTTAATAAAATTATGTAACGAAAAAAAGATAATTGCGATTGGCGAAATTGGATTAGACGGACGAAAAGATAACGCTGAATTTCAAGAAAAAATATTACTAAAACAGCTTGATTTAGCACAAAATTATGATTTGCCAGTTGTTTTTCATTGTGTCAGAAAACATTATGAACTTTACAAATTATTGAAAAATAATTTTCCTAAAATTAGCGGTTTTTTGCACGGATTTAATGCGTCAAAAGAGATTGCCGAAAAGTTTTGTGAATTCGATTTAGCTTTTTCTTTTGGTTCAATTTTGCCGAAAAGTGGAGTGTTTCAAAAAATTTTGAAACGCGGATTTTTTCTCTTTGAAACAGACGCACCATACCAGAAATCTACAAAATTAAAAGGTGAATTTAACCATTTGGAAAATTTGATTTTATCGGTGAAAGAGATTGATTTAATGTCATTTGACGAGTTGAAAAATAAGCAGAAAAATTCGGTCAAAAATATTTTTGGAGATGTAGATTTTGGAGAATAAAAATACTCAATTTAACCGAACAGAGTTACTGTTTGGAAGTGATGCAATTGCAAAATTTCAACAGACAAAAATAGCCGTAATGGGACTCGGTGGCGTTGGTTCTTTTGCGGTGGAAGCACTTGTTAGAAGCGGAATCGGTTCTCTACTTTTGGTAGATTTTGATAAAGTAGGTATTTCCAATTTGAATCGCCAAATTCCGGCGCTTTACAGCACGATTGATAAATTCAAAACAGAAGCGATGAAAACAAGAATTTTGGACATAAATCCGAATATAAAGATAGAAATATTTTCCGATTTTTTCGACGATAAATCGCGTGAATTTTTGTTGGAAAATGTTGATTTTGTTGTCGATGCGATTGATAGTTTGGGACCAAAAGCAAGTCTTTTGGAGAGTGTTTATCACAAAAATATTTCGGTGATTTCATCGATGGGAGCAGCGAGCAGAATCGATCCAGCCAAGATAGAACTTTGTGATATTTCCAAAACAAAAGTGTGTCCACTCGCCAGAAAATTACGCAAATATTTGCACCGTCGTGGTATTTATGAAGGAATTCCTGTGGTTTATTCAACTGAAAAACCAATTCCACAATTTCCATTTGAAGCTGGTGCGGAAGCAGAGTGGGTCAGCTCTCGCGGACGAAAACGCGGGACACTCGGTTCCATTGTTTATTTACCGGCAATTATGGGAATGTGGGTGGCGAGTTATGTTTTGCGAAAATTGGCTAATAAATTGTAATAGTTATATTTTATTCTTTAAATTCAATCTGCGTTGTTATTTCAGGAATATTTCTAATTTCAATTTTTTTCTGAATTTCTGTTGATTTTTCTTTTAAATCTTTAACAGTAATCTGTTTTTTT
>CAYQOZ010000037.1:0-13464 GCA_964419355.1 uncultured Candidatus Cloacimonadota bacterium
TAATTTTAATTGGATTGTTGATATTAACCGGTTGTGCAACACTCGGTTTTGGTGATTTTAGTGAAGATAGCAATAAAACTGAAATGGAAGTAAAAATGGATGGAGAAACAAAAATGAATGAAACAACTTCTGGAAAAATTCCAACAAAATTTTCATATCAACCACTTATCGGTGGAAAACACGAAGTATTTTTGGCTGGAGATTTTAATAATTGGTCAGAGACAGAAACCCCACTAACAGAAACTGATGGACTTTATGAAAAAACTCTTTATCTGAAAAAAGGTAAATATGCCTATAAATTTATCGTCGATGGACAGTGGTTAACAGATGAAAATGCTGATGAATTTGCTGGAGACGGCTTCGGCGGTCAAAATTCGATAATTTTTGTGGGCAATAAAAAAGATATCGATGCACTTCGCAAAGTGGAGTTTAATTATCGTCCTGATAAAATAGTAAAAGAGGTTTATCTCGTTGGCTCAATGAACGATTGGAATCAAAAAGCAGACCGTATGTTCGAAACTGAAAAAGGCGTTTTTGCGATTACACTTTTACTGAAAGCAGACGAATATCATTATAAATTTATCGAAGATGGCATGAATTGGATAACTGATGAAAAAGCAGCAAGTTTTGTAGATGATGGCTTTGGTGGCAAAAATTCTGTCGTTATTGTCGATAATAATTTTGAGAAAGTAACCATTGCCGAAAATGATGGAATTTTTCTTGATTATGGCATCTCTACATCGCAAAATTTAGAAACTGTAAATCCGCTTTCTCCAACCGAAATTGAGTTCAAAACCAAAGCACATTCTGGTGATGTGCAAAATGTTTATCTCTTAAAAAATGATGAACTTATCGAAATGGAAAAAATTGCGGAAGATGGTTCTTTCGACTATTTTCAGAAAATTATAAATTTGGAAAACGAAGATGAAGAATTTGATTATTGCTTCGTTTATCGTGATGGTGAAAAAGATTTTTACCTCTTAAATGGCGAATTTTCAAACACCAAAAATAAGGCGAAATTTTTCCGCTATTCAAAAGAAAATGTCCAACCATTTTTCACTCCAGATTGGGTAAAAGATGGCATCATTTATCAGATTTTTACAGATAGATTTTACAATGGAAACCCCAAAATAAATCCAGATTTTTCTGAATGGTATTATGAAGGTATTGATTTGGCACCCAGCAAAGGAGAATTGCTCCCAAAATATACTCAATATTTCCATTTAGTAAACGATTGGTATGACGTTTCTGGTCTTACTAAAAGCCCTTTTCACGCCGCAAATAAAGATGGCTATCAACCCGAATACAACAGCTTTTACGGTGGTGATATTGAAGGTGTTCGCCAAAAATTAGATTATTTGGAAAATTTAGGAATTACAATCATCTACTTTAATCCACTTTTCCAAGCAAAATCCAACCACAAATATGATGCTGTCGATTACATGAAAATTGACCCACATTTTGGCACAGAAGCAGAATTTAAACAATTCGTTAAAGAAGCACACAATCGTGGCATTCGCATCATTTTGGATTGCGCTTTCAATCATACTGGCGAAACATTTTGGGCTTTTCAAGAAGGATTAAAGAATGGTCCCGAAAATAAATATTACGACTGGTATGAATGGAAAAAATGGCCAATGCCAAATCCGACTGAAACACCCAATTTTACTCCTTCCGACTATTACGAATGTTGGTGGGGATTCGGCGAAATGCCAAATTTAAATTACGACCTTAATCAACCAAACCCATCTGAAAATAGTGGGAAAGATATTGAGTTAGTAAATCCAAATTGGGAAGTGGTAAATTACGTTTTGAATGTAGCAGAATTTTGGCTTGCCGATATGGACCTCGATGGATTCCGCCTTGATGTGCCAAACGAAGTCCCATTTTGGTTTTGGAAATTATTCCGCGAAAAAGTTAAATCTGTCAAACCAGATGCATATTTAGTGGGTGAACTTTGGAGCAATGCGGTCGAATGGGTAAACAACGATTATTTTGATTCTGTGATGAATTACGCCTATTTCAAAGACCCAGTGATGCGCTTTTTCAATATGAGAAAATGTAGTGCCAAAACTTTTGATCGCGATTTGAAACCAGGATTGCTTTCTTATCCAACCCAAGCGACTCAAGTGATGATGAATCTCATTGATAGCCACGATACTTTCCGTTATTTAGAAAGTTGTGATGGCGATATTTCACGCTTGAAAATGGCGGTTTTATTCCAAATGACCTATGTCGGAACACCGCACATTTGGTATGGCGATGAGATTGGAATGATGGGTGCACACGACCCAGATTGCCGTCGTCCATTTAACTGGAAATATACCGAAGATCTTGAAAAAATTAATTTACAAAATTTCTATCGTAAACTAATTCAAATACGAAAAAATGAGATTGCGTTACGAAGAGGAAATTTCCAAACTCTTTTAACAGATGGAATGGTTTACAGCTATTTACGAAGTTACGAAAATGATGATATTATCGTGGTTTTGAATAATGAAAATGAAACTAAAACCATCACGATTGATGTCGAAATTTCCAAACGTAGCGTTACCGATTTGATGAGCGGAAAGCAGTATCAACTTACCGACGGAAACACCATCGAAATTGAATTGGATGGGAAATCGGGTGCGATTTTAAAATAAAACTTAGCGAGAAATAAATGGAAAAACTTTTTGAAATTGCTGGCAATGTGTGGTCAACTTGGGATGCTGAAACTATCGCATTATTTAGGGAAATAGATGAAAATCTTTTTGAAAAATTGAATCGTAACCCAATTCATCTTTTGGAAGAAATTTCGGATGAAAAGTTTGTTGATTTGGAAAATAGTGAACAGTTTTCAAAAAAAGTGGCGGTAATTTACGACAGATTTATTACCTATCTTGAAAAACAATCAAAGCAAATTGATTCACAAAAAATTATTGCCTATCTTTCGATGGAATATGGCTTACACGAATCATTACCAATCTATTCTGGTGGACTTGGAATTCTTTCGGGAGACCACTTAAAAGCATCTTCTGATGCTGGTTTACCGTTGGTTGCATTTGGATTGCTTTACCGTTTTGGTTACTTCCAACAAAAGATAGAAAATGGTGAACAAAAAGAGTATTTTGTGGAAAACGATTGGGAAACAAAAATGGTTTTTGCACTCGAAGATGAAAATGGAGATGATTTAATTATCCCACTTTTTGATGGAAAAATAAAAGTTAAAGTATGGCAAATAGATGTCGGCAATATTCCACTTTACCTCTTTGATACTAATCTACCAGAAAATTCCGATAAGGTAAAAACAATCACCGATTATTTGTATGTAGCCGATCGAGAAATGAGATTATTGCAGGAAATGGTGCTCGCTTTTGGTGCATTTGAATTAATGAAAATTTTCAATGTGAAGTCAGATGTTTACCATCTCAACGAAGGTCATTCTGCATTTATCATTATCCGCAGATTGCAACACCTCATTAACAATAAAAAAATGAATTTCAAAGAAGCAATGCAGGAAATTAGAAAAAGCACTATTTTTACAACTCATACTCCCGTTCCGGCTGGAAATGAAAGCTTCCAAATGAAGTTAGTGGAACAATATCTCTCAGATGAAATAAAGCAAATTGGTATGAATTTCAACGAATTCAAAAAGTATGCGATTGTCCCAAATGACGAAAATAATTTTTCTCTCGGTGCTTTGGCAATTCGATTTTCCAAATATATCAATGGCGTTTCACAGTTACACGCCAAAGTTTCTCGCCAAATGTGGAACCCACTTTTCCCGAATACAACAATCGAAAAAACACCCATCATTGGAATTACAAACGGAGTTCACACAGAAACTTGGGTAAACCCAAAAATCTCAAAACTTTATCAGAATAATATTTTTGAAGCTTCTGATAAAGAGATTGAAAATGCTCATAAATCATCCAAAAAAAAGCTGATTAACTGTCTCCAACAAAATGGTAATTTCAACCTAAATGAAAACTTTTTGACGATTGGATTTGCACGCCGTTTTGCCACCTACAAACGCGCAAATTTAATCTTATCTGATGAGCAACGACTTCTAAAGTTGCTCAATAACAAAAAATATCCCATCCAATTTGTGTTTGCTGGCAAAGCACATCCAGCTGACGAAAATGGCAAAGCTTTGTTAAAAACTTTGACCGATTTTAGCAAAAAGCATAACCTCAAAAATAAATTTGTTTTTCTGGAAAATTACGATATGACTTCTGGGAAATTACTCGTTCAGGGTGTCGATGTTTGGCTGAATACTCCCATCAAACCAAAAGAAGCAAGTGGAACTTCCGGCATGAAAGCAGGTATGAATGGCGTTTTGAATTTGAGCGTTCTCGACGGTTGGTGGGCAGAATGCTTCAAAGCAGAAAACGGTTGGGCGATTACCGCCGGTGAAAATTTTGAGAATGCCGAAATCCGTGACCAAAAAGATGCTGAACAAATCTATCAACTTCTCGAAAGTCAAATTATGCCGATGTATTATGAAAATCGTAAAAAATGGAATGATATGATGCGAAATTCCATTCAAAATGTAACCAAAAATTTCAACATGCAACGAATGTTGAACGAATACACGGAAAAATTTTATCGAAATTGTTTGGAAAATTAATGCAATTTGAACGCTCGAGTGGCATTTTATTGCACATCTCTTCTCTGCCGGGAGAACATGGAATTGGGGATTTCGGCAAAGGTGCTTTTGAATTTATCGATTTTTTGACATCTGCAAAACAGAAATTGTGGCAGATTTGTCCACTCGGGCCCACCGGTTACGGTAATTCGCCCTATTCATCTTACTCTGCGTTTGCAGGCAACCCACTTTTTATAGACATTACAGAATTCACAAAATCAGAAATTCCGTCTTTTTCTGTTACAAAAACTCATTATGAAAAAGTAAAAACATTCAAAAATAACATTTTGCGAGAGTCATTTACTGATTTTATTCCGAACAAAAATTTTGAAAATTTTTGCAAAACAGAAGCATTCTGGTTAGACGATTTTGCACTCTTTATGGCTCTCAAAAAACACCTTAATAATCAAGCTTGGAACAAATGGCCAAAACCGATTAAACTCCGTAAAATTGAAACAATTAAAAAATATTCCAAACTTTTAGAAAATGAAATTTCATACCAAAAATATTTGCAATTTATCTTTTTTTTTCAATGGCAAAAAGTAAAAAACTATGCAAATTCAAAAGGAATAAAAATCATCGGTGATATTCCCATTTATGTGGGAGTCGATAGTGCTGATGCGTGGGGAAATCCGCAAAATTTTCTTTTTGACCACGAGATGAATCCCATCAAAGTAGCTGGCGTGCCACCAGATGGATTTAGCAAAACTGGACAACTCTGGGGAAATCCGCTTTATAATTGGAAATATCTGCAAAATAATGATTTCAAATGGTGGATTGATCGCATCGAAATGATGCTAAAAATGTATGATGTTGTTCGCATTGATCATTTTATCGGACTGGAAAATTACTGGGCTGTTCCATTTGGTAATAAAACAGCAGAAAATGGAAATTGGGAAAAAGCAGCCGGCAGAAAAATGTTCGAAATCCTACAAAAAAAAATGGGCAAACTACCCATCATTGCCGAAGATTTGGGCGTGTTGACAAAAGATGTAGAAAAGTTGCGTGATGATTTTGGGTTTCCCGGAATGAAGGTTTTACAATTTGCTTTTTACGATGGTATGGATGGAAATTTTTTGCCACACAATACAACTGAAAATTTTGTAGTTTACACCGGCACCCACGACAATGAAACCACCAAAGGTTGGTACAAAAATTTACCTAAAAAACCGATTTTTTTTTTACATAATTACCTAAATTTTGATGGCAAAAATATCTGTTGGAAGTTAATGGAAACAGCGTGGAAATCTAAAGCTGTAATGGCAATTGCACCGTTACAAGATTTTTTAGAATTGGATAATTCAGCTCGTTTCAATTCACCTGGCACAACCAAAAATAATTGGAAATGGCGAGTAAAAAAAGAACAATTAACTCAAAAATTAGCAAAAAAAATAAAACAACTTACGATTCAAAATAAACGTTAATTACATTTACTCGAGTTTTTTTGATTTTCACAAAAAATTAGAAGCTGTTTTTTTCATAAATGAAAAAATTAAAGGCTTTTTTACTTCGTAAAAAATTATTGACACGCAAAGAAAGATTATTTCTTTTGGTGGTGAGGTAAGGGAAAGATGAGAGATAAAATAAAAAAGTTCGTATACACTCCCAAATCGGGAGTATCCCCGAACTTTTTTATGAATCTAAAGGAGAAATCCCCGAACTTGTTCGGGGACACATTCATTATATCGCATTAAAAAAAGAAAAGGATTGATATTATAAGTTATGATTTGTAGATTGAATAATAAATAAGATAAAACTGTAATTGGAGGTTCTAATGAAATTAAGAAATTTGTATTTAACATTTTGCTTTTTACTTTTATCTCTTTGTCTTTCTTCTGAAGTCATTTGGGACAATTTCTACAATCCGTTTGGAGCAACAGGGATAAATGTTAGACCACACATGGCAGTTTGTGCGGATGGTGGATTTGCTCTAACCGGGTACTATATAATTGAAGATCCGGAAGGAGGTTACATTGATTGGTGTGGTTTCGTGATGAAGATAAGCAGTGAAGGAGAACTGCTATGGGCAGATAAAGATACGCTTAGTTTTGCAACAGCTCCAACTCACGAATCTAAATGCATAATCGAAACAAACGATGGTGGTTTGATAAATGCCGGTGATGGATATATGATAAAACGGGATTCTAACGGCAATAGACTTTGGACTCAAGATTTAGATATTGCTCCTACAACAATGTGTCATTCTCACGATGGATACATTGTGCTTTCTGGTAGTGGTCCAAACGGTTCTTGTTTATTTAGAATAATTGATGAAGATGGGAATGAATTATTAAATAATGATTTTATATGTGGTTCTAATTATACAGTTGCAAAAAGAATAATTCCCACTTCTGATTTAGGGTATGCTATAACTGGTGTAGTTTCAGATGAAATTGCAAACACAGATCTTTTTATATGCAAAACAGATGCTGTTGGTGACACTCTTTGGACATATAGAAAAGACGGAAGTGGTAATTCGGATAGTGGAAATTGGATAATTGAAAATTCAGAACAAGACCTATTTGTTTGTGGAGAGTTATTTTATGACAATAGAGATTATATTTCTGGTTATGGTGCTTTGATTAGTCTAACTGGTGATATTATTTGGGAAAGGGATACACCTAATGAAATGACAGGTTTACAACAATTTTACTCACTAGATATACCAGAGGATAATTCGATTATGATTTGGGCAGGTATCTCTGGTGTTTATAAATGTGATTATAATTATAATATAGAATGGATAGATAATAACAATGAACTTTTACCATATTTCCAAATGATACAATCTGGTTTCATTTTTTATATTGGAGGTATAGATGGTGTACATCTTAGAAAAACTGATTACAATATAGTAAGTTCTGATGATAATGTAATTTCAATTAATCATCAAATTTTAAAATGTTATCCAAATCCTTTCAATCCTGAAATTACAATCTCATTTAATCTGTTTAATCATATCGAAAATACACATATAAATATTTATAACTCAAAAGGTCAAAGAGTAAAACAGTATGAAGCATCTCAATATGATAGTTCAATAATTTGGAACGGTAATGATGAAAATGAAAGAAGAGTATCTTCAGGAGTCTACTTTGTTACTATAAATTCTAAAAGCAAAACTTTGGCTTTTAAGAAAATTACAATGATCAAATAAAAAAAGGAGGAAAGAAAGATGAAAAAGCTGTTTGTAATTCTATTTGTTGTAATCAATGTTGTATTGTTGGCAGAATTAACAGAAACTAAAACGATGACTACTACTCATTTCACCCAATTAAAAGATGCCTGTTGTGCCATAAATGGTAATCCACTAAGCGGTAGTGATGAAGTGATGACCTGGTTTCATTACAAAAATATCGATCCGAACCGTGATGAAGATGGTGATGATCTCGGAAGGGAATTCAGAGTTGATTTCATACCTGTCGGTCAAGCGTACTATTACTCAAAGTTAGCAATTTTAGGAGCAATTGGCAGAGGTTATACAAATCCAAATACCTGGGAAATTAATCTTGAAAGAGCTAAGAACTTTCTACTAACAGAAGGATGGTTTGACCCGCTGAATGATGATTATCCAAATGAACCGATGTTTCTAAAATTATTTGGAGATAATTCTGTTTTTGGTTTTGTAAATGATGATTGCCACTAACAAACGTGTCGGTGGTTTTGGTCTGAACCGTACCGGTTCAGTTTTGTGGTTTGTACGGGCTGAATCATTCTGATTCCGCCGCACACGCCAAACATTAGGTGATGTTCGAATAAACTTTGAGGTAATATGGGAAAAGAATTTGATTATGTGTATCATTCTTCATCAAGGCAAAATCTAAAAGCAATAAAACCAGATAAAAGTACTCACGATGAAAAATGGATTTATGCAACAACATCAATTGAAATGTCTGCTGTATTTTTAAGTGGAAAAGGTGGTGACTTAACTTGTCAAGTTGGTCGTGACAAAGTAACTGGAAAAGTTTTTATTTGTGAGCGATTTAAAAATTCGTTCGATTTTCGGTATAATAATTATTCTGGTTCAATATACAAATTATCCAGCCATAAATTCATCAATGATAAAACTGGTTGGGGTGAAGAAGTTGTTAGCAATGAAGTTGTTGAAATAGTTGAAGAAATTAAGATTAATGATGTTAAAAAATACATTTTGAAGTTAATAAAACAAGGGAAGGTATTATTAATTAAATACCCTCAAAAAATCGGAAACATTCCAAATGATGACGAGGATTTAGTTTATAGGGGGATTATTTGGACTCGACAATTTGGAGAAGAAGTTCTAAATGATTTTAAAAAACTTCATCCTGTTCTTATGATAAGAATTGAAGAAGGTTTAAAAAGCGGAAAATATCTGGATGAGAATGTTAAAGAGTGAATTAATCTACGGATTGAGTCCTAAAAGTGATTTGAGTAAACATCACCTAACAAGCGTGTCGGCGTTAGGGCTGGCTTGGTGGTTTCCGGCTAAACCTTACGGTTTAGCATTCGGTCGGTTTTTTTGGGCGACATCTCCGATGTCGCCGCACACAGTAAACATTATAGGAAATTTGCTAAATTAGAGAAAATAATAAAAAAACTAATTGACATATAAACCCCATTACGACATTTGGCGAAATATAGAAAGGAGATAATAATGGATAAGTATTTAAGAATATTCAAAGCTTTAGGTGATAAAACTCGCTTAAGAATAGTTCTGATGCTGAAAGTAAAGCCGATGTGCGTTTGCGAGATTAGAGAAATAATCGGCTCTTCAATGTCCACCATTTCCAATCATTTAAAAATTCTTAAAGAAGCCGGTATCATCAATTCCCAAAAAGAAGACAGATATATCAATTATCAATTGAATACTACCAATCCCTTCGTGCAAAAAGTACTGAACCTTTTAGATGATTTAAATGATGAAGAAATCCAATTTGATAAACAAAAAGCTATAAAAATAAATAGAATAGACATCTGTTAATTTTTTCAAAAGATGGTTTCGTTATTTATGAAAATAAGAAAATGGAAGATAAATTATGAAATGGAAAAATGAATGGAAAGCCTTATCTGCAATGGTCGGTGTTTTTTTGCTGTCATTTTTTTTACCGATAGATTCAGTTAGATTTCAAAATGCAATAATGGAATCACTTTATATGCTCAAAGAGTATGCTCAACTTCATGTAATTCTTTGCTTACTTCCGGCTTTGTTTATTGCAGGTGCAATCAGTGTATTTATAAGTCAAGCAGCAGTAATAAAATATCTCGGAGCAAAAGCAAAAAAAGTTACTGCTTACGCTGTTGCTTCTGTTTCAGGTGCGATACTGGCAGTGTGTTCCTGCACTATTTTACCACTTTTCAGCGGAATTTATAAAAGAGGAGCTGGACTTGGTCCTGCAACCGCATTTCTCTACTCTGGTCCTGCAATAAATGTTTTAGCAATTATCCTCACTGCTCGTGTTTTAGGTATGAAAATCGGAATTGCCAGAGCTGTCGGAGCAATAGTTTTCAGTGTTGTTATCGGTCTGATAATGGCGTTTATCTTCCGCAAAGAAGAACAGGGAAAAGTCAATCAACAATTACTTATGCCGGAACCGGAAGTTAGCAGACCACTCTGGCAGGAAATTATTCATTTTGGTGTTATGGTTCTTATTCTTATTTTTGCAAACTGGGGAAAGCCATCCATAAATGCCGGACTTTGGGCTGCAATTTATAATTCAAAATGGATAATTACTGCAATTTTGGGAATCATTTTCGCAATTGTTCTGAACAGAATCTTTAAAATGAAATTATGGAAAATTCTAACAACTGCTATTGTGATGATATTGGTTCATATTTTCTTCAAAGGAAATCCGATGATCACATTTGTAACAGGAATTGTCGGACTATCATATTTTACCAGCACTTCCGATGGAGAAATGGAAGATTGGTTTTCATCTACTTGGGGATTTGCTAAACAAATTTTACCACTTCTGTTTTTTGGTGTTCTAATTGCCGGCTCTTTTTTAGGAAGACCGGAACACGAAGGTCTAATCCCTTCGGAATGGATCGTAAAACTTGTAGGAGGAAACTCGATATGGGCTAACTTATTTGCATCCATCAGCGGAGCCTTTATGTATTTTGCTACACTTACAGAAGTTCCAATCTTGCAAGGTTTAATAGGCAATGGTATGGGGAAAGGTCCTGCGCTTGCATTACTTCTGGCAGGTCCTGCTTTATCACTTCCCAATATGCTGGTTATTCGCAGTGTGATGGGAACAAAAAAGACAGTTGTGTTTGTTTCTATTGTAATAATTATGGCTACAATTTCCGGAGTAATTTTCGGAATGTTTTTTTAAAAAAAGGAGGAAAATATGATAATCAAAATTTTAGGTACAGGATGTCCCAAATGTAAGAAATTAGAAGAATCTACTGTTAAGGCGATTGAAAATTCAGAAATTGAGGCAACAGTTAAAAAGGTTACATCTATCAATGATATTATGAATTACGGTGTAATGATAACACCGGCATTAGTTATTGATGAAAAGGTCGTATCAACAGGAAAAGTGCTTTCAACTGATGAGATAGAAAAATTAATTAAATTAAGTTGATAGATGCAAGTATCTTTCCGAATTTTCCTGGGTAAATCTTTATAGTTTACTTCAGAAACAATTTGAAAAGAAATAAATAATTCAGGAGAATAAAAAATGATCGATTCGTTATTTACTTGGCTTTCGGAAGCGATGTCTGGTTCAGCTACATTAGCTCTAACTGCATCATTTATTTGGGGTATTTTAAGTATTCTGTTAAGTCCTTGTCATTTATCCAGTATTCCGCTTATAGTTGGTTTCATTGATGAGCAAGGAAGAATTTCCACAAAGCGAGCTTTCTATATTGCATCATTGTTTTCAGTTGGTATTCTAGTTACAATTGCTATAATTGGTGTAATTACTTCCTTAATGGGCAGAATGTTGGGCGACATCGGAGCTTTCGGGAATTACTTTGTGGCGGTAATATTTTTCATTGTTGGACTTCATCTGTTGGGTGTAATTCCATTTCCTTTTTTAAGAGGTGCTAATCAGCCTAAAATTAAAAAGCGAGGAATGTTGGCAGCATTTGTTCTAGGATTAGTTTTTGGCATTGCACTTGGTCCTTGCACTTTTGCTTTTATGGCACCAATTCTTACGGTTGCTCTCACGGTATCTGCAACTCAAGTTCTATTCGGAGCTTTATTAATCTTTGTTTATGGTTTGGGACATTGCTCATTAATTATTCTGGCAGGAACATTTACGGAAATGGTACAGCATTACTTAAATTGGAACGAAAAATCAAAAGGAGCGGTTGTTCTGAAAAAGATTTGCGGAATTCTGGTGATACTCGGTGGAGTGTATTTGATTTGGAGTGCGAAATGAAAAAAGTATTAATCATTATTATTCTGATTTTTTGCAACTTCATATATTTATTTGGTTACAATAACGAATCTATCAAAATTAATATGCTTATTCTTATATCGGAAAATTGTGTGATTTGTGATGATTTTCAAATAAACATATTGCCTGATCTGGAAAGCAAATATCATTTAGAATATACATTCTATTATGGTTATGAAGATAATTCCAAAGCTCTGTTAACGGAGATTGAAAACGAATTCGGTAAAATAGAAGATTTCCCGATAATATTAATGGGAAATGAGTTAATTATAGGTGATGAAATCTATTCCAAATTAGAAGCTACAATTGAAAAATATTCGAGCTTGGGTGGTTGCTGTGTTCCTCTTTTGTATGAATTTGAACAGAAGGCTGAGGAATCAAATAAATTTCCTGCTCATATTGCTTACATTTACGGAAAAGATATTGCTGAATTCAAGAAAACAAATAGTGATTTAAGCGAGCTAAAAGAAAAATATCCGTTGTTGACAATCAAAAAATTCAATATTGAAATGGACGAGGGAAAGCGGATGAACGATGCTTTGTGCAAATCCTATAATATTGCAGATAAAGATTATAACAAAACACCGAAAATATTTATCGGTGATGATTCGCTTATAGAATTTCAAGTGAATTTTGATTCAATAGAGATGCTAATAATCAGATACAAAGAAAATGAAGAAATTTCCCCGTGGGAAAAAATATTAAACGAAAATAAAGGAGAATAATGATTATGAAAAAAATGAAAATTATGCTGCTGATGCTATTAATTTGCTTTTCACTCTTTGCAGTTGAAAATCAATCGGAAGCGACAGAGATTACGGATACTGATTCTGTTCAAACAGCAAAAATCACTTTTATTGAATTGGGTTCAGTCAATTGCATTCCCTGTAAAATGATGCAACCTGTAATGAAAGAAGTTGAAGAAGCATATGGTGATACAGTAAAAGTTGTATTTTATGATGTGTGGACAAAAGAAGGTAAAAAATACGGTCAACAATATAATGTAAAAGTAATTCCTACCCAAGTTTTTTTAGATGAAAATGGAGAAGAATTTTTCCGGCATCAAGGATTTTTCAGCAAAGAAGAACTTGTTAAGTTAATAAATAAACAGCTTAAAAAATGAAGATCCAAATTTATTTAGTAGTGTTTTTTATTTTATTTTCTGTATATTTGATTTGTGATTTAGGAGATTCTTTGAAAACAATTGAAGTATCACCCAAAATTACAATTCTTGAATTTGGTGCAGATAATTGTTATTATTGCAAGAAAATGAAAAAAATACTCGATGAAATCAAGCTTGAATTAGTGGATTCTATTCAAATGGAATTAGTGGATTTCAACAATCCACAAAATCATAGAATTATCAATAAGTACTTCATCAAAGAAATTCCTGCTCAGATATTTTTAGATGAGGAAAATAATGTATTCTATCGTCACACCGGTTTTTTG